>NZ_JBBARU010000077.1:0-15085 GCF_040399605.1 Rhodovarius sp.
CAGGCCAGCACCTGCTCGGTGCGGTAGAGGGTGAGGGTGGCGAGGCTGCCATCTTCCATCGCCACATGCAGCAGCCGGCGCAGCTGGTCATAGGCCAAGCTGATGGGCGTGTGCATGAGATGGGCCGCCACCAGCGCCAGGTCATTGGCCTGATAGGCCTGCTGGATATCGGTATAGGTGAATTCATAAATGCCGCGGCCGCTGAGGGATATATCGAGGGCGGCGAAGCGATAGGTCGGCACCTCGGTGAATGGCCAATTGCCGATCGTCCAACTGCTATGGCTGCTGCGGGTGATGCGCAGCGGCGCCAGATCAGGGTGGCAGATCAGCAGCGTATCGGCGCTCTGGGTATGGGCCAATTGCGGCAGCATCGCCTCCGTCCAGGGGGCGGCCAGCGAGGTGACCTCCGCATCGCCCATGAAGACCTGCAGCCGGGCGTGGCTGAGCACCAGCAGATAGGTCTGCTCGGTGTTGAACTCAAAGCCGATCAGCCTCGCCGGTCCGGGCAGGGTGGCGATATGGCGCAGCCCCGGCCGGCGGGTGAGCCCGCCGGTTGATTGGATGAAGACATTGCGCAAGAGCCCCGCCCCATTGGCGTAGGCCCGCGTGTCCGGGCGGCCCAGCATGTCGGGCGAGAGTTCGCCGGCGGTGAAGTTCGATTTGAAGGCGCGGCTGGCGGACATGCTCAACCCCTCACCGCGATCAGCGGAAAGTCGCGCATGGCGCGCGGCGTGGCCTGGGCGCTATCGGCATGGCGGGCGGCGCGCAGCTCGGCCTCGGCCTGGCTGAACAGCAGCTGCGCGCGCGAGGTTGCCTCGGTCAGCGGTATGCAGAATTCAGCGGCGAGGCGGGTGGCCAGGGCTGCGGCGAAGAAGGGCGGGAAGGCCGCCTCATCGGGCCGAAAAACATAGGCCAGCACCACCTGCTCGGCATCGCAATGCAGCCGCTCCTCCAAGATGCGATAGCGCAAGCCCTGGCTGGAGCCGGGGCTGCCGGCCGAGAGCACGCGCAAAAACCCCGCGGGCAGTTGGAAGGCGTATTGAAAATCGGCGGTGGGCACCGCGGCCAGGCGCGGCAGGCTCTCCTGGCCCGTGGCGAAGGACCAGGGGTGCAGCGAGAGCATGGCATCACGCGTGGCGGGGTAGAGATTGGCGGCCACCTCAGCCTCGGCGGTGCCTTCGTCGAGCGAGGCGATGGGCTGGGCGCCGATCTTGATCAGCGCGCGCGAGCACAGAGCGAGGGCGGTGAGGGCCATCGGAAACTCCTGACAGGGGAAAGGGGAAGGCGCCCCCGGGGCGGGTGGCCCCGGGGCGCGCTGGCAGGCGTTATTCCTTGGCGCGCATCCGCACAGCACCTTGGCTGTCGATCAGGCTCGCACCCTGGCTCATCATTGAATTGACGAAGAAGGCGGCGCGGTCACCATGCCAGGAGACATCGGTGATGATGTCCGAGGCGGCGGCATGGCCCACCGCCGTCTTGTGGTAGAAATAGCAGTAGCGCAGCGCGCCGATCTTGGTGAGGCCCGAATGCGGCATCCAGGTCGCCCCCAGCCATTGCTTGGCCTGGGTCATGCCCTTCCAGGGCAGGTTGTCCGGGCCAATATAATCGGCATTGGCGAATTCAGGGATCGCCAGCAGCTCGCTCCACTGCTTCCAGCCGACGACGGCGTAGCGATGGCCGTCATCGGGCACATCGGCCGCACCCAGCGCCTGGAAGGCGAGCAGGACCTTGGCCTTGGTCAGCCCGTCATTATCGGTCTCGCCCGTGCCAGTGCCCAGCGCCTCATTGGTGGAGGTGTCGAGGGCGGCGATGATCAGCTCATCGCTTTTGAGGCCCAGCGCATAGGCGCCGGCATTGGCAACGACGGCGCGCTCGTCGAGGTTGGTTTTCAACTCGTCGAATTTGTCGATCCAGTCGCCGGCGTAATGATCCTGCAAAAAGCATTCGACGCTGGTGTGGTCGAGGTTCATCACCGGCACGATGCCATTGCGTGACTTTGCTGAGGCGGTGCCGCTGCCGATCTTCTGGAACACCGTGGAGGCGCCGCGAATATCGGTCTTCGAGCGCACGGTGTTGCGCAGGCGGCTGCCCTGGCGCTGATAGGCCTCCTGCACTTCAACCTGGTACTGCTTGACGAAAGCCTGGTCGATCGATGTGGACACCGGCTTCTCCTTTGCTGTGTGGCGTGGTGGGGGGGGGTGGCCTGCGGCGCGGTTGGCCCTGGCGGGGCCGCGTCTTGGCCGGCATCGCGCGCCCAGGGGGCTGGGTTATGCGCGAGCAATAGGGGGTGCCCGCCGGCGCGAAGGGGATGGCGCGCTGGCGGGCACCGGGGGCGAGCCCGGTAGAGGGAGGGGTACCGGGCTCAAGCCCCGCGGCCAGGCGCGACCCGCGCTGCCTGGCCGTCTGGGGGGCTGAGCGTCTGATGCGGCCGGGGCTGGATCAGCCCCGCATCGCGATCTTCGTTCAGCCATTCACCAATTTGCGGAAGCCTTCCGTTGCCCACCGGGCCGCGGCCATAGATCTCGCCAGGCGCCTTCAGCCAGCGAAAGGCGATGAAGGGGCTCTCGGCAAAGCCACCCTGCGCCAGCAGCATGGGCGTATCGCCATCCAGCACGGCGGCGTAGCGGGTGCCATTGCTGTCGGGCCAGACCGCCTCGACCACGCGATAGGTCTGGCCGCCGCCATCATGCTTCACCATGGCCTCGGGCAGTTCGGCGAAGGGAAAGCGGCGCAGAATCTCGGCCATATCCTGCCGGGTTTCGCGGAAGATCGTGGTGAGCCGGCCGGAGGGGCCCTCCTCCAGCACCGCCGACATGATGGGAATGGCGGTGAAGCGCAGCGCCGAGGCCTCACCCAGCGGTGCCTCCTCCACCATGATCACCCCGGTGCCGGTGATGACCAGATCGAGAAAGGCCTGGTGCATCTCGATGGCGAAATTCGAGCGGTCAAAGGCGGTTTGCAGGATGCGGGTGGTGCCCTCCAGCGCAAAGGCCATGGCCGGGCCGGCCTCGGTTTCGGCCATGGCATCGGCGGGGGCCAGGCCAAACCAGCGCGACCAGGGCGGGGTAAGCTCGGCCAGCAGCGAGGCGGCCAATTGCTCGGCCGCGTCGGCGGCGGTGGCATCATAGAGGCTGGCCTGCAGATCATGGCGCGGCAGCACATGATCATAGGCGTCACGCCAGCTGCTTTCATGCGGGCGGCGGCGGTCGAGAGCGCGGGCCTGGCGGGCCAGAATTTCACCGGGGGAAATGGCCTGGGTCATGGCGTTATTCCCCCAGCAGCGATTTGCGGGGCAGGCCGGTCGGCCGCGGGTCCAGCACACCACGGGGCGATGTGACGATGGTGCCCTGGATACCGCGCCGGGCGCGATTTCGGGTCTCGCTTGCCGTGGCCTGGACCACATCGGCCGCGGCCGGTGCGATGGGCTGCGGCGGGGGCACTGGCGGGTCGACACGAACCGGCTTTGGCGCTTTCAAAAGGCTGCCCATCGGCGTCTCTCTCCTCGGCATCGGGGACGAAAAAAAGGCCAGCACCCGCGTGAGCGGGCCTGGCCGGGTGTGATGGTGATGGTGATGGCGTAGCGGGGTCGATCCGGGCGCAACTCGCCCGTTGATGAGATTGTGATAGCCCAGGCCCGCACCGATTGTCAAGCTTTTTTTCCTTTTATGCGGTTGTGCCTCAAGTGCGCGATACAACCCATTCGGCGTGAGCGCGAAGGGGGCCGCATCCCCCAGCAGGGCCCGGCAGAGGCCCACGCAATTCATCGGCAGCATGCTGGGCAGCAGACAGGGGCGGGCCCGCCCGGCTGGGAATGGCCCCAAGGGGTTGAGCCCCGCGCGGCGGTAAAACGCCGGAAGATCGAAATCCGCCGGCACATCCACCCGGCCCAGCACCAGGCAGCCGGCGAGCGGGTCCATCACCAGCCAGCCCGAATCATCGTGCAAAGCGGCGAAGCAATGCCGAAAGCCAGGCCGCAGCAGGCGCTGCCAGGCCATATCCGCCCCGCCCCCGAAGATGATCCAAACCTGCTGGCGCTGCGCCGTGGC
The DNA here is from genome assembly GCF_040399605.1 of Rhodovarius sp. Taxonomy (NCBI): domain Bacteria; kingdom Pseudomonadati; phylum Pseudomonadota; class Alphaproteobacteria; order Acetobacterales; family Roseomonadaceae; genus Rhodovarius; species Rhodovarius sp. Next base: position 4,047 of record NZ_JBBARU010000077.1, read on the forward strand.
GCGGTGGGAGGGGCGAATCATGGCCGCAGGCTGGTGACCGTGGCAAAGCCCGGACCCACCACTATCCCTTTGATTCGCAGAGGCCATTCCAGCCGCGACAAGGCCTCGCGCCACAGCGCGGCATCACCACGCTCGCTCGGCGCATGCGGGTTGGGTGAATAGCCCCGTTCCCCCCAGCGGCGCAGCACCCCGCCATGGCTGAGGTCGATACGGCGTTGGCGATAAAGCCGGTCGAGGCAGCGCACCACATCATCGGGCTCGCAGGGGCGGATGGCGCTGCCGCGGCCAGCCACGATGCGCGCACCATCTTGCCGCGCAACCAGGGCGGCCATGGTCCAAAACCACGCCTCCTCGGCGCTGCGAAAGGGTTCGGATTGGGTGATGGAATGCAGCACGGGGCTATGCTGTGGGCGGGGGGCGATGGCCATGGGGGGGATGTCCTCTTCCTGGAACGAAACCAGAACTTAAACTTTAGGTTGTATGCATTGCAAGAGCGAAAGCGTGTTATTTTCCTATTGCATCCAGAATCAACACCTAGGATAATCACCCTCATGCGACATGATGACGTCTGGCGGGCGATCGACGCCATCGCCGCTGAAAATGGCCTCTCGGCGTCCGGCCTCGCCCGACGCTCAGGGCTCGACCCGACCGCCTTCAACCCATCCAAACGGATAGGGCCCGACGGCCGCGCCCGGTGGCCCTCCACCGAGAGTGTGGCCAAGGTGCTCGCCGCCACCGGCACCGGGGTGGATAGTTTTGCCGCCCTGGTCTCCGGCCAGGCGCCCAATATGGCGCGCCCACGCGGCGGCTCCGCCCGGCGCATCCCGCTCATCGGCCTGGCCCAGGCCGGTGGTGATGGCTTCTTCGATGATGCAGGCTTTCCGGTCGGTGGCAGCTGGGATGAGATTTCCGGCCCCGATGTGGCCGATCAGAACGCCTATGCCCTGGAAATTTCAGGCGAATCCATGGAGCCTGTGTTCCGTGATGGCGATATGGTCATCGTCTCGCCAGGCGCGCCGGTGCGCCGGGGGGACCGTGTGGTGGTGCGCACCAAGCTCGGCGAGGTGATGGCCAAGCAATTGATCCGCCAAAGCGCCAAGCGGATTGAACTGCAAAGCCTCAACCCAGCCCATCCCAATTACAATTTCGATCTGTCGGAGGTGGCCTGGCTTCACCGCATCGTCTGGGCCAGCCAGTAAGGCTGGGCGCCTTCAGGACGCGGCGGGCAGGGTAATCAGGGCCGCAAGCCCGCCCTCCCGGCGGTTGCGCAGCGTCACATCGCCGCCATGGGCGCGCAGGATGTTGCGGGCGATGGTCAGTCCGAGGCCACTGCCGCCGGTTTCGCGGTTGCGGCTGCCCTCCAGCCGGCGGAAGGGCTGGAAAGCGGTTTCCAGATCACTTTCCGGGATGCCCGGGCCATGATCCTCGATGCTGATTCGCGCGGCATCGGCCTCGTTGGCCAGCTTCAGCCGGGCATCACCGCCATAGGCCAGGGCATTGCCCACAAGATTGGCCAGCGCCCGCTTCAGCGCGGCCGGGCGGCCTTGGGCGCGCAGCCGCTCCGGCCCTTCATAGATGATCCCATCGGCCTTATCGGGGGCGGTATCGGCGGCCTCATCCAGCACCGTCTGGCACAGCGCGGCGAGGTCGAAGGCCACCGAAGGCTCGGTTGCCGCATCATCCCGGGCGAAGGCCAGGGTTGCATTGATCATCGCCTCCATCTCACTGAGATCGGCCAGCATTTTGCGGCGCTGGTCATCATCCTCCATGAATTCCGCGCGCAGCCTTAGCCGGGTGATGGGCGTGCGCAGATCATGGCCGATGGCGGCCAGCATCTGGGTGCGGTCATCGACGAAGCGACGGATGCGGCTGGCCATGGTGTTGAAGGCGCGCGCGGCGGTGGCCGTCTCGCTCGGCCCTTCCTCGGGCAAGGGGGGCGCATTGACGTTGCGGCCCAGCGCATCGGCTGCGGCCGCCAGCGCCGCCACCGGCCGAATCATCCGCCGCACACCCCAAAGAATCAGCGCCACCGCACAGCCGCTCATCGCAATGAAGGCGGCCAGGAAGGTATCACTATGCCAGGGCCGGGCATGGGGGGGCTGCACCCGCAGATTGAGCCAGCCGCCATCGATGAAGCGCATGGAGAGCACGAAACCATCGGGGGGGATGCCGGCCACCAAAATCTCCCGCGGCCGGAATCGGGCGGGGCCAAAGGAGGGCGGCGGGCCATTGAGGCGGAAGCGATGGGCCACATGCTCATTGACCGGCGGCATACCGGCCCGCACGGCTGTCTGCGCGTCAAAACTGGCCGTCATGCCCGCAGGCATCTCCAGATCAGCCAGGAAGGCAGCCCGGCGCTCGGGTGGCATCACCACCATGTTGCGCCACAGCGCAAAGCCGCGCCCGGCGATCTCGCGCGACTGGATGATGGATTGCAGCTCCACCCGGTCCAGCGCATGGATCGTCAGCCCCGCCGCCTGCACGATGAGCAGCCCAATCAGCAGCAGCAGCGCAGTGCGCCCGGCGAGGCTGCGTGGCCAGAGCGTCACGCCCTTTCGACCGTGGTGGAAAGCACATAGCCGCCACCACGCACCGTCTTGATCAGATTGGGGTTGCGGCCATCATCCTCCAGCTTGCGGCGCAGGCGTGAGACGGCGACATCGATCGCCCGGTCAAACGGCCCGGCCTGACGGCCACGCAGCAGGTCCATCAACATATCCCGCGTCAGGATGCGATTGGGCCTTTCGACCAGCGCTGCCAGCAATTCATACTCGCCACCGGTCAGCGGCACCTCGGCGCCATCGGGGTTGAGCAGGCGCCGCCGTCCGGGCTCCAAGACCCAGCCGGCGAATTGGATGGGCCGCGCATCGGCCTCCAGCGCCGGCCCCTCGCCACTGGTGCGGCGGAGGATGGCGCGGATGCGCGCCAGCAATTCCCGCGGGTTGAAGGGTTTTTGCACATAATCATCAGCGCCCAGCTCCAGGCCGACGATCCTGTCCGTCTCCTCGGCCATCGCGGTCAGCATCAGGATGGGCACATTGGACTGGCTGCGCAGCCAGCGGGCGAAATCGAGGCCCGGTTCGCCGGGCATCATCAAATCCAGCACCACGATATGATACCGCCCCAACGGCCAGAGCCTGCGCGCCTCGCGCGCATCGCGCGCGGCGGAGACCCGCATCCCCTGCTTTTCGAGGAAACGGCTCAGGAGTTCACGGATTTCGCGGTCGTCATCGACCACGAGGATATGCGGCTGTGCGTCCATGGCTGTTACAATAGGCCAATTGGGCGCCGATGCTCAGCGCCAAATCACCCGCTTCATTGCAGCATGTTGCGGCAGCCCTCCCGGTATCAATTTGTTGCTTACGGTTCCCGCGCGGCAAAATTCGGTCTATCGCCCCCCCATGCGCGCACTCCGACTCTTCACCGAACGTGACCTCCGCCTGGCCGAGATTGAGCCACCACCTCCACCCGGGCCCGGCGAGGTGCGGCTGCGGGTTCGGGCGGTGGCGCTCAACCATATCGACCTTTGGGGCTTTCGCGGCATGGCATTCGCCAAGCGCGTCCTGCCCATCACCGTGGGTGTGGAGGCGGTGGGCGAGGTGATGGGCTGCGGCGAGGGTGTGAGCCTGCCGTTGGGTGGGCTCATGGTGCCCTATGGCGCCATCACCTGCGGCACCTGCCCGGCCTGCCGCTCGGGCCAGGATAATCTGTGCGAAAGCATCGCCGGCCTGCGCGGCTTTCACGTCGATGGCTTCGCGCAGGAGGAGGTGAATGTCCCCGCCCGGCTCTGCGTGGCCGTGCCCAAGGGCGTCTCGGCCGAGGATGCCAGCACCGCCGCCGTCACCTATGCAACCGTGCAGCACATGCTGTTCGACAATGCGAAATTGCAGCCGGGTGAGACCATCGTGGTCCATGCGGTGGGTTCGGGCATTGGCACCATCGCGGTGCGCATGGCCAAGGCCATGGGCTGCACAATCATCGGCACCATCGGCTCCGAGGGCAAGCGCGCGGCGGCCGAGGCGCTGGGCGTGGACCATGTGGTGAACTACGCCACCGACCGTTTCGAGAGCCTGGCCCGGCGGGTGACCAATAAGCGCGGCGTGGATGTGGTGTTCGAGCATGTCGGCGCCTCCACCTGGGCGGCCTCGCTGCTGTCGCTGCGCATGGGCGGGCGGCTGGTCACCTGCGGCTCGACCTCGGGCGTCTCGGCCGAGACCAATCTGATGATGCTGTTCCAGCGCCAATTGCGGATTTTCGGCAGTTTTGGCGCGCCTATCCGCTGCGTGGCCGAGGGGCTGGAGAAGATGGCGGGCGGCATCACGCCGGTGATCGACAGCGTGCTGCCGCTGGAGCGCTTCGCCGAGGGTCTGGCGCGGCTGGAAGAGCGAAAAGTCTTCGGCAAGGTGGTCATTACCCTGTGAAGCCCTGGCTGGTTCTCGCCGGCGAGTGGCTTCTCGCCATGCTGGTGCGTGGCATGTATCTGGTGATGCGGGCCATGGGGTCGCGCTTTGGGCCCGCGATGGGTGCTGCCGTGGCGCGCGGGATCGGGCCCCTCACCCCCACCCATCGCATCGCCCTGGCCAATCTGCGCCTCGCATTCCCTGAGCGGGACGAGGCCTGGATTGCCGCCACCGCCCGCGAGGCTTGGGATAATCTCGGCCGCACCGCCTGCGAATATGTCCATTTGCCGGCCATCATGGCGGGCACCACGCCGCAGGGCCTCGGCCCCCGGCTGGAATGCGATGCGGCCACCGAGGCGCTATTCCTGCAATTGCATGCGATGGCCCGCCCGGTGCTGGTCTTTGGCGCGCATCTGGCCAATTGGGAATTGCCCGCCGTGGTCTCGCACGCCATCGCGCAAAACTCCGCGATCCTCTACCGCACGCCCAATAACCGCTTCATCGCCGCCGATATCACCGCTATGCGCGAGCCTATGATGGGCAAGCTGATCCCCGCCGGTGTGGCAGCGCCAATCCGCATGGCCGAGGCGCTCTATGCCGGCGTCAATCTGGGCATGCTGATCGACCAGCGTTTCGGCCGCGGGCCGATAGTGCCATTCTTTGGCCATCCGGTGGCGGCCAATCCCTTCATCGCGCGGCTGGCCGGGCGGTTTGGCGCGCCGGTCTATGGCATGCGCACCATCCGGCTGGGCCAGGGGCGGTTTCGCATAGCCCTTGAAGGGCCCTTTGAATTGCCGCGTGACGCCAGCGGCCGGGTGGATGTGACCGCAGCCACCGCCTTGCTCAACCATGTCATCGAGGGTTGGGTCCGCGAATATCCCGGACAATGGCTCTGGATGCATCGGCGCTGGCGCTGAATGGCGGGGCTGTTGCGCTGGCTCGCGGTCGCAGCGCTCGCCCTGGCGGTTTCCTATAGCTTCAACAATTCGCCGGTTTTCCTGCAATTCAGCGTCCAGGCCGATACGCTCTACCCGGCGCTGCTGGCGGAGGAATTGCGCGCGGATCTGGGGGCTGCGCTGCGCTTCACGCCCTCGCGCACCCCGAGTTTCCTGCCCGATCTGCTGGTGGCGGTCACCATCGATGCCGTGACGGGCAGTTGGCGGCTGGCCTTCTGGCTGCTGGGGGCGGCGGCTTTCATCCTGCTGGCCGGGCTGGGCGGGGGGATTGCTGCGCTGATCACTGGCCGCCGGCTGGGCGCCTGCGCCCTCACCTTGGCGCTGCCGATGGCGCTGCTGCTGCTCGCCGGGTTGGGCTTTCACCTTTGGGCCTCGGGCGAGCAGCGCCCGATGGAGGTGTTTGACGCCCATCTCCCGGTCAACCCGCAAACCCTGCTGATGCTGCCCATCTGGCATGGCGGGGGCTTCCTCATTGGTCTTGGCGTGGTGGCCCTGGCCTGGCGCAGCGTCTGCCATAATGGCTCGGCCTGGCTACTGGTGGGGCTGCTGATTCTCAGCGCCGGGGCGGCGGCCTCGAACATCATCACCATCGCCCATGCCGTTCTGCCGGCAATGATCGCCCTGGCCGATGGGGTCTGGCGCGGTGCCATCCGGCGGCGCGTGGCCGCCCTGGGCGCGGCCATGGCCATGGCGCTGGGGGCGGGGTTGGGCGTCTGGCTCGGATCGCTCTCCAAGCGCATGGATCTGCCGCTCACGCCCTCGCAGGGCTGGGGCGAGGCGGCATGGGCTGCCATCCTCGCCCTGCCAGGCCAGCCGGTGATCTTGGCCATGCTGCTGGCCGCACTGCCCCTTGCCTGGGCCTTCCTCTCGCCCCGCCGGGCATCGGCCTTGCTGCCCCCGGCTGCCCAGCCCGCGGCGCTGCGCTTTTTTATTGTGGTGGCCGCCGCCGCCTGCAGCGCGGCGCTGCTGATCAGCATGGCGCTTTATGCCGGGCCGATGAGCTGGCGCTACGCCATGCCGCTGGCCTGGTGGCCGGTGATTCTGGGCGCCGCCTTCCTACCGCCGCGCGCATGGCTCTGGCCGGCCTGGCTGCTCGCAGGCGGGGTGGCGGCGGCCCAGGGCGGCAGCAGCCCGGCCATTATGCGCTGGCAGCACCCCGCCACCGCCTGCCTGGATGCGGCTGACCCTGGCATGCAATGGCGCGCGGGGCTCGCAGCCTATTGGCATGCCCGCACCATCGCAGCGACGGGCGGCTGGCGGCGACAGGTGGAATCCACCGATTTCGGCGATGCCCGGCCGCTTTTATGGATCGCCGACCCGCGCAGCCATGTTCAGGCCCGCCATGGAACGCCGGGCACGCCGCCGCCCTATCGCTTCATCTACATGGCCGGCATCGACGCCGAAGCCATCACCGCCATCCATGGCCCGCCAGAGCGTATTCTGCCCTGCGGCGATACGCCGATCTGGGTTTTTCCGCCCGATTGGCAGCCGATGAATTGGTTGATCGCCATGGCCGACCCGCTGGTGCCTGAGGCGCTGGCCATTGGCCGGCAAGTCTGCATCGCCCCCGCGCGCGTCTCCGCCGAAGGCCTGGTGCTCGATCTCCCCCCCGGCGCCTTTCGCATTGCGCTGACCGGGGAGGCGCGGCTGCGGCTGAGCGATGCACACAGCGGTGCGCCACTGGGCGAGGTGGCGCCACTGGCCGAGATCACCCTCAGGCGCGCAACCCGGCTGCGGATCAGCCCTGTGGATGCAGCACCGCTGCAAAGCCTGGTGATTGCACCAGCGCGGCCAGCGCCAATCCCCGCTTCCTGTTAGAGCCTGTTTCGTTCGCCTTGGCTCACTGCATAGGCTCCAAGTATTTGTTTATTTTATATCTTTATCCGCTTAAGCGATTCCGTTTGAGCGGATGATGCTCCTAGCTCTTATGGATCGGATCAATCCACTTCACCGCCTCAGGCTTCTCCACCGGCTCAATATCAAGATTAACCACCACCGCCTCATTGTCGCTGCGCACCAGCACACATTGCAGTGTCTCATCGGTGGAGGCGTTGATCTCCTGATGCGGCACATAGGGCGGCACAAAGATGAAATCGCCAGGCCCCGCCTCGGCGACATATTCCAAATTCTCACCCCAGCGCATCCGGGCACGGCCGGAGACGATATAGATCACGCTCTCCAAGGCACCATGATGATGCGCGCCAGTCTTGGCATTGGGGTGGATATGCACCGTGCCGGCCCAGATTTTCTGCGCGCCAACCCGGGCGAGGTTGATGGCGGCGGCGCGGTTCATGCCGGGGGACTGCGCGGTGTTGCTGTCCAGGCTATCGCCGGGGATGACCCGCACGCCGGAATGTTTCCAGCCATCGGGGGGCGTGTCGTGGCTGTGATGGCCATCATGGGGCATGGTTGAGCTCCTTCATGGTGTTGGCAGCAAGCCTTTTTCCCGCAGCAGCGCCTCACCGCGGCGAAAGGCGGCGGCCATCTGCGCCGGCGGCATGGCTCCGCTGAACAGGATATGGCCGGCCAGCGCAAAGCTGGGAACGCCATTAATGCCCATCCGGCGGAAATTCGCATCCTCGGCCAGCACCTCATCCTCGCATTCATTCGAGGCAAGGAAACCTGCCGCATCCAGCCCCAGCGTGGCCGCCAGTTCAGTCAGCACCGCATCATCGCCAATATCGCGGCCCTGCTGGAAATAGGCCTGGAACATCGCATCGACCATGGCATTTTGCTGGCCATGCCGGTCGGCGAATTTTGCCAACCGATGCGCCTGCACCGTATTGGGCGTGCGCTTTTGCAGGTCCATCCGCAATGTGAGGCCCGAGGCAGCGCCCGAGGCCGCCACCTGCGCGTCCAATTCCTGTGAGCGGGCGAGGCTGCCGAATTTCTGCGTGCGATAGGCCGCCCGCTCCACGCCGGCGCGCGGCATGTCGGGGTTGAGCTGATAGGGGTGCCAATGGATATCGGCGGCCCAGCCCAGCTCCTCCAGCGCGGCGGCCAGATTGGCCCGGCCGATCCAGCACCAGGGGCAGATCGCGTCGGAGACGATATCAATGCGCATCGTCATCGCATTCATGGCGCATAGCCCTTGGCTGCCATGGCCATGCCGCCAAACAGGCCAAAGCCGCGCTCGCGCCAGGCATGCACCGGGTCGTCGCTGGCCAGCAGCTTGAAATCGCTCACGCAGCGCGCCCATTGCAGGCTGCCCAGCACGATATAATCGGCATAATTGGGCGCATCGCCGCCAATCCAGGCTTGCTTGGCCAGGATCATCCGCAGCGGTTGCAGCACCTTGCGAAAGGCCGGCAATTCCGCCTCGCGGCCGGCCTGCACCGCCTCCAGGCTCATCCCGAAGCGCGCCTCGCGGCTTTGCCGGAAATAGGCCTGGTCATCCGGCCCCAGGCAGGCATGGATATCCAGCACCACCAGCCGGGCCAGGGCAGGGTGCAGCACGCCATCGGCCCATGCATTGATGAAGCGCACCGGCCCGGGCGCGCCGCCGAAGAGGCTCGGCCGGCCCGGATACTGCGCCTCCAGCCATTCGGCGATGGTCCATGAATCGCTCAGCACCGTATCGCCATCGACCAGCACCGGCACCGAGGCCTGGCCGGAAAAGGCCAGCCGCTCCTTCTCGGTGAAGCGCCAGGGCGTGCCCTCCACCTCCAGGCCCTTATGGGCCAGGGCCAGGCGCGTGCGCCAGCAAAACGGGCTGAAGCGCTGCTCCGGATCGGCCCCGGCCAGTTCGTAAAGGGTTCTCATCGCCCACACCTCTGTTGCGTCTTTCTCATTGTAGGGCCATTTCGCTGAGAGCAGGAATTGGGTCAGGGCTGGGTTGTGCGCACGCAGGTTGGCATTATTGGCGCGGGGCCGGCCGGGCTGCTGCTCGCCCGCCTATTGCAGGCCCGCGGCGTGGATTGTGTCGTGCTCGAAGCGCGCGACCGCGCCTATGTCGAAGGCCGCATCCGTGCCGGGCTGCTGGAGCAGGGCAGCGTTGATACCCTCACCGAGGCGGGCGTGGCCGAGCGCCTGCACCGCGAAGGCCTCGCACATGACGGGCTGGAACTGCGCTTCGAGGGTGAGAACCACCGCATCGACCTCGCCGCCATCACCGGCAAGCGGGTCACCATCTATGGCCAGCAGGAGGTGGTGAAGGACCTCATCGCCCAGCGCCTGGCCGATGGCCTGCCGCTGATCTTCGAGGCCGAGGGCGTCGCCGTGCACGACATCGCCAGCAACCGCCCCAGCATCACCTGGCGCGAGAATGGCACGGCCCGGCGGCTCGAATGCGACATCATCGCCGGCTGCGATGGCTTTCACGGCATTTGCCGCGCCGCAATCCCTGCCGCCGATCTCACAATCTTTGACCGCATCTACCCCTTCGCCTGGTTGGGCATCCTGGCCGAGGCCGCGCCGGCCAGCCATGAACTCATCTATGCCCGCCACGCCGATGGCTTCGCCCTCGCCACCATGCGCAGCGAGAGCCTGAGCCGGATGTATGTGCAATGCGCCCCCGATGAGGATTTGGCGCAATGGTCCGATGCGCGGATTTGGGACGCCTTGCACCGCCGCCTCGCCCGCCATGGCCTGCCCAGCCAGGTCAATGAAGGGCGGATCATCCAAAAGGGCGTCACCGCCATGCGCAGCTTCGTCGCCGAGCCCATGCGCTTCGGCCGCCTCTTCCTCGCCGGTGATGCCGCCCATATCGTGCCGCCCACCGGCGCCAAGGGGATGAATCTGGCCATTGCCGATGTGCGCATCCTCGCCGCCGCCCTCGCCGCATTTTTCGCCGGGCGGGGCGAGGCGCTGATGGATGATTACAGCCGGCTCTGCCTGGAGCGAATCTGGAAGGTACAGCGCTTCTCCTGGTGGATGACCCAGATGCTGCATCGCGGCGATATGAATGACGGTTTTGAGCATCGCGTGCAGGTGGCCGAGCTGCGCTACCTCTGCGGCAGTGACGCCGCCCGCGCCACCCTGGCGGAGAATTACGTGGGCCTGCCCTACGCGATGTAGCGCGGCACCCGGCTAGGATGCGCAGGCTGCTGAAAAGCGAGCGGTGCGCTGAAGTAAAATCGAGGGGCTTTGCCCCTCGAGCACCCCAGCAGGAAACTTAGTTTCCTGCACCTTCGTTTGATTTATTTAATTATCATTGTTTTATATCATATAAATATTATAAATGAAAAATATTTTTATGTTTGTAGTGAGCCTTCTCTACAAGGGCAGGCTCTAAAAATATCAAAGCTCCAGGAAAATCCTCGATATATATGTCGACCCTGCTGGGAGAGCGCGATCGGGCAAAGCCCTTTCGTTCTTTTTCTCCGCATCAGCGTTTTTCCGCCTCCTGCTGGGCAAGGCAGCGCCGAAAAAACATGCTATGGAATTTGTGGCGTGGCCCTCATGGTCGCCATGCGTGCTTCCGCCATGTTGGAGTGTCGATGGGCATGAATGGTGATGATCACCCCGCCACCAGGGCTGGCCTGCTGGCATTATTGGCCCGCCACCTGCCGCCGGGCCTGATGATCGCGTTGGATGGCCCCCCCCCCGAAGGCCTGCTCCGTCACTTTCCTCAGGCGCGGCTCGCCACTCTGCCCGATGCCATGGATGACGGCGCGCCCGCGCCCATCGACTTGCTGCTCCACCCCGAAGACACCGCCTTGGGCGATACGCAACCGGCCCTATG
>NZ_JBBARU010000078.1:0-14616 GCF_040399605.1 Rhodovarius sp.
CGCCCTGGCCGCCATCGTCATCGTCATCTTCTGGATCAATGAGTCCTGAGCCTAGATCATCATCCGTTCAAACGGAATCGTTTGAGCGGATAAACATGCTGGCCATGGCGGCGATATTGGCGGTAAGCGGCCCGGCGCGTGTGGGCCGCAGGCAATACTCGATGCTGTATATCCGTCATGTGCGGACGAAATCTGTGCTGTCGAAACCGAAGACGGTTAGCTCGCCCCGAGATTATGTTGTTGCCGGTTGCGCCTTGCCATGAGAGACTGCGGTTCGCGGCGGAAAATTCATTCTGTAGAATTAATTAGTAATTTAAAATAACGCTTTGATGCTTTCAGCCATAATATGATATACTAGTTTATTTAGGAAATTTTATATTTATCTCGTTTTATCTTGTAATTTGTCTCGATTTGATTCGAGTAAGGCAGTTTCTATTATTATGTTCATTAGGATTTTCGAAATGTCTTTGCCCCCACCCCAAACCCTCGACGCGATAGCTGAAGTGATAGGAGGTCTCGGAAATAAATTAAACGCCCCAGAATTTAATTTATTCGATAAATTATACCTTTCAATGACAAAAGTCCTAAAAGGGCTCGTTGCAACTGGAGTTGATAAGGGGCTTCAGATAGGTACGACTGCACTTGTCGCTCCTGGTTCTGGTGTGACTCTTGGTGTCGGCATGGCGTCGGTGACAATGTTCACTGTCGGGGCCGCCCTGGCGCCCTGGATAGGCGCCGCTACTATTGCCTATCAAGCTGATGGAATATTTGCGTTAATTGATCTCAAAAATCAGAGCAACCCCGGCGGGCGAGGGCGCTATGCCTGCAGTTGTCAGAAATGTGCTGAAGGACTACAATATATTATCGATAAGAAAGAGACAAAAGTTGCTATTGTGGCGGTATCTATTTTTACGGCCGGCGTTCCAGCATTAATTGCTGGGATGAATTCTTTTCGGAAAAAATTCCAAAAAGGTCGACCTAAGGAAATGTATTCAAAACAATTTTGTGAGTCGGCGCGCGGTGGATGTAAAACTGCTATCGCAACCATCATGATGTTGAGTGGAACATGGCCAAGTGACAAGCCACCCAGCCTAGAATTGATGTCAGAGACGGTATGCATCATTATGGCGAATAATGGCTGGGAAAGATTAAAGGCGCATTGGTGATGGCGTTCAGGCGCTGAGGCGCCAATGATCTGCGGTGCAACGGCCCCAAGCCCATTTTCCACCTGGGCTTGGGCGCTCTTTTCTGAAATGGCCGGCTGGTGCGGTTGCTGCCGCTGCTGACCCGGGCGGTTGCCCAAAGCCATTTCCCCGAAAGCAAAGACGGCAGGCGCCGTGCTCAGCCGCAAGGCTTGAAAATGCTCTAGATGTTCATCGGCCCCATCGATGGGCCGGGCCAGAAGCTGGCCGCTACGGCTTACAGCGGGACGCAGCGCACCACATTCTCATGGCCATGGGCCAGGGTGGCCATCGTGCCATCTGGGCAGGACGTCTGGTTGCCGGCGGCCGGCATCAAGCCGCCGCTCCAGCGCATGGCCACCTGGCGGGTGCCGCCGCAAACCCGATGGCCATTGGAGACGGTGCAGGCTGCTGTCACGCGGGTGGTGGTGCCGCGCTGTTGGGTGGAGGCGAGGTTGGCACGGTGATAAGGCGCCGATGGCTGCCTGGCCACGCGCGGCGCGATGGTGGGGGCGGCGGGCCGGGTGGCAGCAACAGGTGCCGGGGCAGCCGAGCGGGGCTGATTGCGCAGAGCGCTTTGGTCGTTGCGCGCGGCCTCGGCCGGCGCGGCCATGAGCAAGCCCAGGGCAAGAATCGACATCACTCCGTAACGCATATGACCCCCGTTAGATGTCCGTTATGTTTGTTTCGCCATATTTCGGAGGGTGTGGCAAGCCTTGATGTGTTTGGGCAGGTTTAATCTGGCCGGTCCAAGCGCCTCGCCTGGGTGGCGGGCCTGGTGCCGCCTCTGCGCCCGGTGCAGCCCGGGCGAGACCGCCTTAACCGGCATTTTCGGTGAATGGGTGCATCGGCCATGGCTGAAGCATTGCCCAAAAACCGACCCATAACCGGCGCTGGACCACGCTGCGTTCACTGCGCGAGGTCCAGCCATTGCTGCGGGAATGATTGAGCGTTTTCGGCCAATCCGCCTCTACGGATCATGCTCTGGCGGGGCCTAGCGCCTCTGCCGGCATTCGCCGGAGCAGCCATAGCATCATGGCCAGCGCCGGCAGCGCCGCCAGCGTGGTCAGCACAAAGAACCACCCCCATCCCAGCCCCGCCGCCAAAAGCCCCGAGCTGCCCCCCAGGGTGCGCAGCGGCACCGAGGCCAGTGAGGAGAGCAGGGCATATTGCGTCGCGGTGAAATTGCGCGCCGTCAGGCTTGAGAGGTAGGTCAGGAAAGCCGCATCGGCCAGGCCATCGGTGAAATTCTCCACCCCCACCTGCAAGGTCAGCATCGGCAGTGAACCGGGGAATTGCAGCAGCAGCAGGTACATTAGGTTGGAGAGCATCTGCGTCAGCCCTGTCAGCACCAGGGCCCGGCCGGTGCCGATGCGCGCCACCAGCCAGCCCCCCGCCAAAGCGCCTGCCAGCACCGCGAAGAGCCCGAAGCCGCCGGAAATTCCGCCCACCACCTCGCGGGAAAAGCCCAGCTCGCGATAGAAGGGCGCCGTCATGATGCCGGCCAGCGCCTCGCCGAGTTTGAACAAGGCGATGAAAGCCAAGATGGTGGCCCAATGCGGCCGGCGCAGGAGGTCGGCAAAGGGCTCCACCACGCCTTCGCGCAGCCTGGCCGCCCAGCCGCGCGGCGGCGTTTGGGCCCGCTGCAGCTCCGGCCCCAGGGCCACCGCCAGCAGCCCTAAGCTCAGCAGCGCGGCGCAATAGGCAAACATCCCGCCCCAGCCCAGCACCCCCACCAGCGAAAGCCCACCCGCATTGGCCGCCAGCAGCGCGCCGCGATAGCCCCAGACATAGGCTGCCAGGCCGAAGCCCTGCTCATTCTCCGCCAGGATTTCGATGCGATAGGCATCCACCACAATATCCTGGCTGGCGGAAAGGAAGGCCACCAGCACGGCGATCGCCACCACGGCCTGCGGCGCCACCGCCGGGTCGAACCACCCCAGCGCCACAATGGCCAGCATCAGCGCCGGAATGATCGTGGCCAGCCAGCCGCGCCTATGGCCCAGCCCCGCCAGAACCGGCGGCCGCAACTGGTCCAGCAGCGGCGACCAGAGGAATTTGAAGGAGTAGGAGAGCCCAATCCAGGCGGTGAAGCCAATGGCGGCAAGGGAAATCCCGCTCTCGGAAAACCATTGCCGGAGGGCAAAGCCGGTCAAGGGTAATGGCACGCCGGCGGAAAACCCCAGCAGCAGCAGCACGAAAAAACGTCGGTCACGCCAGAGCGGCGGGCGGGCATGGGTCATGGGCGCGGCGTATCAGCCCCGGTGCCGCCGCGTCCAGGCCTTATGCTGCCTGCGGGTGCTCAGGCCGGCACAGCCTGCCGCCCCATTCCGCCAGCAGGTTCTCGTCATCAAGGCCGAGCGGTACGGCGGCCGGCCCATGCACCAGGATATCCGGGCGGAACAGGCGAAGCAGCGCCTCATTGCTCTGGCCGGTGCATTCGGCCAGCAGGTCCACCATTGGCCAATCGGCCATGTTTATCCCGCCGCCGCCGCCCACCGCCACGAGAAGCCTGTCACACCAGCCGCGGGCCTCTTCCATCAGGGCGGAGCTCCAGGCCTCGCCGCCGCCTTCGCTCAGATGCAATAGGCCGATGCGCCAGCCGCGATGCCGCCAGCGCTCCACCATCTCGGCCGCATAGGCCACCGTCACCATCTTACGCTTGGCGTTCAGCCCCGGTGTCATCGCCTCGATCAGCTCATCATCCCGCACCACGGCGATGCCGGCCTTGCGGGTAACGATGGTGATGGCCACCGCGGCCAGCTCCGCTGCCGTGACCAATTTCAGCCCCGCGGCCAGGCTGGCGGCCAGCACGGCCACCACGGCATCTGAGGCGCCGGCGGGGTCGTGCTGGTCGGAGGCTTCGGCGCGCAGATGGAGCACCTCGTCCTGGCCATGCACCAGGGTCAGCCCATCAGGGCCGCGTGGCACCAGCACGGCGCCCAGTTTGTATGTGTGCTTGAGGGCAATGCAGGCCGCGGCCAATTCGGCCTCGGTGCCGACTGGCAGGCCGGTGGCGGTGGCCAGGGCCTCGGCCTCCGGCACGATGAGGTCCGCGCCGGTGAAGCGGGCGAGTTCGCCGCCCTTGGGCTCCACTACGACAGGCCGCCCTGCGGTGCGGGCGGCGGCGATGATGCGCGCCGCCACGTCACCGGAGAGCACGCCTTTTTGATAATCGCTCAACACCACGACGGAGGTGGCGGCCACGGCATCGGTGGCAATGCGCACCAGGCGGTCGGCCAAGCGGGGATGGATGGGGCTGGCCTGCTCATGATCGGCGCGCATCAGGTGCTGGCCGCTGGCCACGAAGCGGGTCTTTGTGGTTGTGGCGCGGCCGCCCTGCACCAGCAGCCAGGGCTCAACCCGCGGCTGGCCGCCGATCAGGCCGGTGAGGTCGCTGCCCGGCTGGTCATCGCCCACCACCGAGACGAAGGCCACGGCCGCCCCCAGCGCTGTGAGGTTGCGCACCACATTGCCGGCGCCACCGGGCAGGGCCAATTCGCGCTCCACCGCCAGAACCGGCACCGGCGCCTCGGGGCTGACGCGGCTGACGCGGCCATAGACATAGCGGTCGAGCATCACATCGCCCACCACCAGGACGGTGCCGCGGCGCAGCTGGCGCACGGCTGCCACGAGGCTATTGGCGGATTTGGCTGAAGAGGCTGCGCTTTTTGGCATCAGGTCTTTCTTTACGGCGGCCCTGTCACCGCAGGGACATATAAAAACATGACAATGGAAAGAAGGCCAGAGGAAGGCGGGCTGCTGCGGCATCTGCATCTACCATCCCGGCGAGGAAGCATCGCTTAACCTTTGCGCGCGCATGGTGGCGGGCAGAGATCGGAACCGTGATGCAGCCCAACCAGCAGCAGCCCCCCCAGCCCCAGTCCGCTATCTGGGCGAACAGGCCCGTCGCACCAGGCGGGCAAGCCATGCCGGCGGGAGGCCATGCGGCGCCGGCCCCCCGGCGCTCGGCCGCGCTGAGTGAGGCGTTGCGGCGGTGCCAAACCGATGGATCGGCGGGGCTCATGGTCGGGTGGGCGGAATGGCCGCAGATGGCCGCCAGCCTGCTGGAGGATGTGGCCCAGGCCACTGCTGGCCTGGTCTGGCGCCCACGCCAAGGCGGGTTTTGGCTGTTGGGCACCACGCCCGGCGCCGCTCGCGATACCCTGGCGCTGTTCGAGAGTATGGGCTGGCCCGCCCGGCTATTGCTCTTCCCGGCCGATATTGCCGTGCTGGAGGCTGCGCTTGCGGGGGATGCGGCGCCCTCTGCGCTGCCTGCCGCCGCCACGCCCGGGCTGATCGGCATCGAGGAGCGCGCAGAAGGGATGCCTGCCGGAACTGGCCAAAGCCTGGCCACGATATGGCGATGGCAGGCAGGCTCACCCAAACTCCTGGCGCAGCGCTGGATGGTTGAAGCCGAGGCCCTGCCCACCCCGCCGGGGCGCGACTGGGCAGGCCATGCCCATGGTCTGCTGGCGTCACGGCTGCTGGAGCAGGCGGCGCGCCTGGGCTGGCCTGCGGCGCGCAAGCACAAATGGCCGCTGCTGCTGGATATGCCATGGATGCCCCCGCCCAGGAGCCTGCCCGCGCCACCGCCGGGGGTGTGGCCGGGCGGGTGTGGCCATGCCCTTGTCCTGCCGCTGCCCGCCGCGGCCGAGGCGGGGGCATGGGTAGCCCTCGCAGCCGCCCATGGCTGGCAATTGGCCTGGGCTGGGCTGACGCCGGCTTTGGCCCATCTCGCCACGCCGCAACGCCTGCCGGGCCGGCTTTTCTTTGCCGAGTATAACCCGCTCGTGGCCAGTGCGGCCTGGCCAGCGCCGGAATGCCTGGTGCTGCAGGGCGGCGAGGGGCGCGAAGCACTGGATTTCGCCGCGAAACACGGCAGCAGCCTTTGCAGCAGGGTTTGCTGATGGAGGCGGCCCCCGCCCTGAACCGCATGCTGGGGTCATCCCAGCGTGAGGCCCTGGCCCTGGCGGCACTCGCGCGCGAATCCGCCGCCGCCGGGGTGGAGCAGCGGGTGATGCATCTGAGGCTCTCCGCTATTCCATCCAACCATAACCGGCTGCACCATCAAAGGCTGCTGCGGGAGGCGCTGCTGCCCCTGCTGAGGCCAACCCGCGCCAGGCTATATGATCTGCCCTCGGGCGATCTTGTCGCGGTCTCCCCGCCACCGGGTGAGCATTTGGATCTGGTGCGCGCCGTCATGCAGAAGCTGCTGGATGGGGAGGGTGAGGGCGCAGCCATCGCCCAGGAATTGCGGCTGCCACAGCAGGCGGCGGCATTGCTGGCGGTTGTGGAATCCGCCCTTGGCATGGGGGCCGAGCATTGGCCGGCTGCAGCCATGCCCGGCGGGGCCGAGGCAGCCGGTGCGCAACCCCAGGCCGCCGATATCCTGGCGGCCGAGGCCGCCTTGGCACAGGCAGACCTCTCGGTTCATCACCGCTGGCAGACCATCTGTCTTCTCGTCGATGGTGGCCCCGGCCCGCAGCCGCTATGGCGTGAGCAGCGTTTGCCGGCCGCCGATCTGGAGGCGGCGCTGCTGCCACGGCAATCCCTGCATGCCACCCCCTGGCTGCGCCGGCGGTTGCGCGCCCGGCTGGATAAGCGGGCCCTGGCACAATGGGCGCGGCCGGAGGAATTGCGGGGCTTCTCGCCCAGCGGGTTGCCGCTGCTGCCAGCAAGCCTGGGCGAGGAGGAGTTCCTGCGGCTTGATGCGGCCCTGCCCAGTGCCATGCGGCCGCAACTCACGCTCGGCTTCAGCCTGCCCGATATCCTGGCCGACCCACAGGCCTTTGCCATGGCCATGCGCTTCGCCCGCCTGCGCGGCTATGGCACTGCGCTCGATGATCTGGATGCCGGGCTGCTGCCCATGCTGCCCGAGGATAATTTCGGCCTGGGCACACTCAAGCTGCGCTTCAGCGCCGCCCTGCTGGCGCTGGATGGCCCTGGCCGCGCCGCGCTGGAAGCCGCCCTGCCGGCCGAGCGTGCGCGTGTGGTGCTGACCGGCGCTGATGAGCCCATCGCTATCGGCTGGGGGTGGGAGCGGGGGATCACCCGCTTCCAGGGGCGGGTGATCGAACAATCGCTCAGCCCGCCATAAGCCGGCGCGGTGGGTTCAGCCCTTCACATCCATCGCCTGGCGCATCCCGTCACTCACCAGATTGAAGCAGATGGAGGTGACGAAAATGCAGGCGCCGGGCAGCACGGCGACCCAGGGCTGCACATAGATCGCGGTGCGCAGCGTGTTCAGCATGAGCCCCCATTCCGCCTCGGGCGGGCGGGTGCCCAGGCCGAGAAAGGACAGGCCGGAGGCCAAAATCATGCACACCGAGATGAGCGAGGTGGCATAGATGAAGATGGGCCCCAGCACATTGCCCAGCACATGCACCCGCACCACCGTAAAGGCCGAAGCACCGGAAGCCCGCGCGGCATCGACGAAATCAAGGTTGCGCACGCCCTGCGTCACACTCTCTGCCACGCGGATGATCGGCGGCACGAAGACCAGGGTGAGCGCGAGGATAGCGTTGAGAATACCCGCACCCAGCGCGCCCGAAATCGCCACCGCCAGCAGCACCGAGGGGAAGGCATAGAAGACATCGGTGACGCGCATGATCAGCATATTGGTCTTGCCGCCGGCAAAGCCTGCCAGCACGCCCAAAAATGTGCCCATTACAAAGGCCAGCGCCACCGGTACAATGCCCATGAACCACGAAAGCCGGCCACCAAAGAGCAACCTGGTGAGGATATCGCGGCCGAGTTCATCCGTGCCCAGCGGATGATTCGGCGTGCCGATCGGCCGTAGACGCCGGATCATGCTGCCCTGGAAGGGGTCATGCGGCGCAATCAGCGGGGCGAAGATGATCGCCAGCAGCATGCACAGCAGGACAAAGGCGCAGAACATTGTCACCTTGTCGCGCCGGACGCGCTTGAACACGCCCTTCCAATACCCGTCGGAGCTTTGCGCGGCCTGGCGGGCCTGGATGGCGAGTTCGGCCTCAGCGGCGGTTGTCGTGCTCATGCGCGTTTGATCCGGGGGTCAAGGGCGGTTTGGACGAGGTCGACCAGCAGGTTCAGCGCTACGAAAAACAGGCTGAGCACCAGGATGGTGCCCTGCAGCACCGGGAGGTCACGCTGGAAAATCGCACTGTTGAGCAAAAGCCCGGTGCCGGGCCAGGAAAAGACGGTTTCAACCAAAATAGAGCCGCCCATCAGGTAGCCCAGTTGCAGCCCCAGCACCGCCAGCACATTCGGCGCCGCATTCTTCACCACATGGAGGAACACGCCCCAGCCGGTGAGGCCCTTGCCGCGCAGCGCCACGACGAATTCCTGGTTCATGATCTCGGCCACGATGCCGCGCACCGTGCGCGTCACAATGCCCATGGGAATGACCGCGAGGGTGATCGAGGGCAGCACGAGATGCTGCATATGCTCCCAATCCCAGGCCCAATCGGCGCTGCCGCCCGGCCCCGCGCCCATGGCTGGCAGCATGTTGAGCTGGACGGAAAAGATCACCACCAGCACCATGCCCAGCCAGTAATGCGGCACCGAAACGCCGGCCACCGCGATGGTCACCGCCGCGCGGTCCAGGATCGAACCGCGAAACGTGCCCGCCAGCCCACCCAGAACGCAGCCCAGCATAAAGCCGAGCAGCGAGGCCGAGGCGGCCAGGGTGAGTGTATTGCCGATGGCCGATTGCAGGTCGCTCCACACCGGCCGGCCGGTGGCGAGGGAGCGGCCGAGATCGCCCTGCACCACCTTGAGCAGCCAGATGCCGAACTGCACCGGCAAGGGCTTGTCCAGCCCGTAATCACGCCGCACCTGATCCACCACATCCTGCGGCGCATCTGGCGGCACGATCGCGTTGATCGGGTCGCCAGGGGCGATCTGCACCAGCATGAAGCACACGAAACCCACGGCAAGCGCGATGGGAACCGCGTAGATCAGCCGCCGGATGAGGTAGAAGAACATGGGCTATCCTTACTGAATGAAGGGCAGTCGAAGATCGACGAACCAGCTTTGCGGCTGCACATAGCCGCGCACGCGCGGGTTCATCGCCCGTGGTGATACGTCATGGGCGATCCAGATGAACAGCGCCTCCTCCACGCCTGCGGCATGCAGGCGGGCGAGGGCGGCGTCACGCGCGGCGGGTTCGAAGGAATTGCGCGCCTCGGCCACCATCGCGTCGAAGCGCGGGCTGTTGAAGCCGCCCCAATTGTTGGAGACGGGGGCCGCCATCTTGCTGTCCCAGAAGCGGACCATGGCGAAGAAGGGGTCCATGGCGGCGAAGGACACATTCGTCATATGCGCACCACGCGCCGAGGCATGGGCGCAGCCATTGCGCCAATTGGCGAAGAGCGTGTTCCACTCCACCACATCGAACTCGATATTGATGCCGACCTGGCGCAGATCCTGCTGCAGGAACTCGTTCATCGGCAGCGGCTGCATCTGGCCCGAGCCTGAGGCGGAGATCTGCACCTTCAGCGTCAGCGGCCGTTGCGGGCCATAGCCGGCCTCGGCCAGCAGGCGGCGGGCTTCGGCGCGGTCGGTGCGAATCTGGAAGCTGGGATTGCCCCACCAGGGGTGGCCGGGCGCCACGGTGCCCTGGGCGGGCACCATGAAACCACCCAGCAGCGTGCGCAGGCCCTCACGGTCGATGGCAAGGTTCAGCGCGCGGCGCACCCGCACATCGGTCATCGGGTTGCCGGCGGTGAAGCAGGGCTGCCAGGGCCAGACATGCGGCTGCAGGTTCTGGGTGATGACCATGTTGCGGCTGCGCATTTGCGGCACCGAATCCGGCGCTGGCGCCTCGATCCAATCCACCTGGTTCGACAGCAGCGCGGCGGTGCGGGCATTGGCCTCGGGGATGGGCAGCAAAATCACCCGGTCCAGCTTGGCCTTGGTGCCCCAGTAATTGTCATTGCGGGCCATTTCCAGACGCTCCCGCGGGACAAAGCGCGTCACGCGGAAGGGGCCGGTGCCGGAGGGGTTGGCGGCGAAGGCGTTCCAGGCGGCCTCGGCGCTGGGTTGGGCGGCGCGCATGGCGGCCCAATGAGTCGGGCTGGCCATGAACAGATTGGTCAGGTTGATCGGCAGCAGGCTATCGGGCTCGGAGGTGATGAGGGCGACGGTGAATTCGTCGATCACCTCGGCCCGGCGCAGCGTGGGCATGCGCGAGGCGGTCAGGCCGACCTGGCGCGGATCGAAATGTGGTGCCTCACGGTCGAGCACCTTGCGCACATTCCACACCACCGCTTCGGCATTGAAGGGGCTGCCATCATGGAAGCGTGCATCGCGGCGGAGGCGAAAGGTCCAGCGGGTGCGATCATTGGCATCGACCGACCATTCGGTGGCGAGGGCCGGCAGCACGACCGAGGGGCGCTCGGCAGAGGAGAGATCCCACTGCGTCAGACCGTCATAAAGCGGAATGCCGGTGAAGCGGTTACCCTCAAAGCCCTGGTCAGGCTGGCCATGGGTGAGCGGAATATCGGCGGCGGTCATGCCGATGCGCAGCGTGCCCTGTGCGGCGGCGGGGGCCGCGCTGAGCGTGGGAAGCGCGGCCGCACAAGCGGCCAGGAGAAGGCGTCGAAGCATGAGATATCCCCGGGGTTTGTTATAACTGGCGTTGCTTGTCATGCCCTTTCGCTTTCGGCGCGGCAACATGAATGCGCGCAACAATGGGGGCTTTGGGCTTGCCTTTGCCCAGCACTCAGGCATGGACTGCACAGTCATGAAGCTGCTTCTCATCAACGGCAACACCAATGCCGCCATCACCGACCGCGCCGTGGCGCATACCAGGGCGGCCCTGCCCAGGCTGGGGCTGTCCGGCACCGTCGTCGGTGTTACCGCCCGTTTCGGCGCGCATTACATCGCCACCCGCGCGGCCTCAGCCATTGCCCAGCACGCGGTGCTGGACGCGCTGGCCGAGCATGGGGCGGGGCATGATGGCGTCATCATCGCCTGCTTTGGCGACCCTGGGCTGGAGGCGGCGCGTGAGCTCTCCACCCTGCCGGTGGTGGGCATGGCTGATGCCTCGCTGACCATAGGCTTCCGCCAGGCCAGCCGCATTGCCTTCATCACCGGCGGTGCCGCCTGGGTGCCGATGCTGGAGGAATTCTGCCTGCTGCGCGGCTATTCGCGCGAGCAGGTGCTGGTGCGCGCGGTGGCGCCCGATGGCGGGATGATCGCGGCCGACCCGGATGGCGCCATCGCCCTGCTGGCCCAGGCGGCGCGCGATGCGGCGGCGGAAGGGGCGGGCGCGGTGGTGCTGGGTGGCGCGGGGCTGGCGGGGCTTGCCCCCCGGGTGGCGGCAGCCAGCGGCATCGCGGTGCTGGACAGCCTGGATTGCGCCGTGCTGGCGGTGGCCGAGGCCGTGGCGCAGCCTTCACCCACACCCACGCCCAGCAGCGGCCTCAGCCCTGCGCTGGCGGCGCTTCTGGCGGGCTGATCTGCCTGCCGGACAATGCCGGCATGGTCGCATGGCCCTTTGCCGTTACGCCGCGGCCCGAGACGACCAAAACCGCGCAGGCCAGCATGATCCGCAGGTCGAGCCCCAGTGAGAGCCGCAGGGCATAGGCGGCGTCCAGCCGCAGCCGCAATGGCCAGGGCACCGCATTGCGCCCCGCCGCCTGCGCCAGCCCGCAAAGCCCTGGCCGCAGCCGCAGCCGCGCCCGCTGCCGATCAGAATAGAGCGGCAGATAGGCCATGGGCAGCGGCCGGGGGCCGACCAGGCTCATCTCGCCGCGCAGCACATTCCACAGTTGTGGCAGTTCATCCAGCGCGCTGGCCCGCAAGGCGCGGCCGAAGCGCGTGAGCCGGGCGGCGTCATCGCCCGGGCCATCGCGCATGCTGCGCAGTTTCAGCACCTGAAAGGGTTTTCCGTCCTGCCCCGTCCGCTCCTGGCGGAACAGCACCGGGCGGCCCAGCGCCAGCAGCACAGCCAGCGCCGCCAATGCCAGCAGCGGCGCGGCCAGGAGGAGCAACAGGGTGGCACCCAGCACATCCAACGCCCGCTTGCCGCATCGCCTATACATGCCGGCGCTCGACTGCGAGCGACAGGGCGAGGCCTAGTGCGAACCAGGCCATACGGTTGGACAAATCGGTCGAGACCATCACCGTCACCGCCACCGGCAAGACGAGCGTGCCAATCGCCACCGCCCGCTCCGGTGCCACCCGCGGCAGCCGGGCCAGCGCCACCAGCGCTGCCCCGCCAAAGGCCAGCAGCCACAGCACCAGCCCGGGCAGCCCGCCCTCTGTCAGGGCCTCCAGCGCGTGGTTATGCGGGTGCATGCCAGGGTCGGCGCCAAAACCCGCTGCCTGGGGAAAGCCGCCCGGGCCGATGCCCATGCCATCGACCATGCGCAGCGCGGCCCGCCACATCGCCACCCGCTCCTCCGGCCCATCGGCGGGGTCGCCCAGGATGCGCTCGATTGTGCGGATGCCGTCAAAGCGCCCTGGGTCGGTGAGCACGAAGACCAGGCCTGCCAGGGCGCTGAGCAGCATTGCTGCCAGCCACAGCATGGCCCGGCCAGGCGTGCCGCGCAGCCACAACAACAGCGCCGGCATCAGCACCACCACCCCGCCCATGGCCAAAAACGCCGCCCGCCCCCCGGGAATGAGTGCCGCCGCCGCCAGACCCAGCAGCAATATGCCGCGCAGCGCCAGCATCAGCCGCCCCCGCGCCACCACCAGCCCGCTCGCCACCAGACCCGCTGCCGTGGCCACCGCCAGGCCGACAAGCTGATATTGCACCCGGGTGCGGGCCGGATCGGCGCCAATCGCGCCACCCAGCACCACGGCATGATTGGCCACGCCCCAGGCCACCGCCGCCCCGGTGAAGACCCCCAGGCAGATAACCGCGCGGGTCAGCGCCCGACGGCCGGCCGCATCGGCCCCGACCAGCAGCCCCGCCACCAGCATCACCGGCCCAACCAGCACAATGGGCACCAGCTTGGCCGTGGCGGCATTGCCATTGACTGCCCAACAGGCCGCCACCACCCACCAGAGCCAAAGCCCTGCCGCGCCCAGCAGCGGCAACGCCAGCGCCCGGCCGAAGCGCCAGCCGCCGCCGGCCAGCAGCAGCGGCAGCAGCCCGCACAGCGCCAGCCCGCAGACCAGCGTGAGGTCAAAAGGCAGCCCGGCCAGGGCTGGCGTGGTCTTCAACGCGCCGGCGAATTGCAGCAGCGCCGCTGCGATACCGGCCAGCCCTGCAAAGAGCGGCGCGGTGGGCAACATCACGCCCCCCCCGCGCGCAGCAGCAGCAGCAGGCAGGCGGCCACGACCATGCAAAAGATCGGCACCACCACCGCCAGCAGCACCAATAGCAGCGGCCGGTTGGGCACCGAGGCGCGCAGCTCCACCATCGGTGCCGAGACCAGCCTGGCGGCCACTGCCTCATCGGCCAGCATCACCAGCGCGGCGCGCTCATGCTGCGCCAGCAGGTCATACAGGGTGTTGCGGGCGAAGGCGTCGCGCTCGGTGGCGATGGAGGCCTGCAGCAAGGTGATGCGGCGGCGTGCCATATTGGCCAGATCAGCGCGCACCTTGGCCTCGCCGAAGCGATGCAGCCGCTCGAGCATATCGAGCGCCAGCAGCCGGTCATACCAGGGTAGTTCCACCGTCCAGCTTACCGTGCCGCCATCCTGGGTGGGGGAGAGGGCGTTTTCCAGATAGTTCTGCACGTCATCGGCATCGGCGGCGATGCGCAGATCGAATAACCGGCGGAGCTGCCCGGGCAGGCCGCTCCCCCGCCGCTCTGTCATCTGCGCCAGGATGGGGGTTTGTGCTGCGAGCATCCTCGCCGCCTCCATCGACCGCAGCGTGCCGAGATAGACGCCAAAATTGCCGCCCGGCCGGCTGTCCAGCAGCGCGGGTTGCAGCATTGGCACTGGGGTGAGCAGGGTGGAGGTGGCCATAGCGGTGGTCTCGGCCGGTGCCAGCACCATTTGCGCCACGAAGCTGCGCGGCCAGAACCAGACCAGCATGGCCAAAGACGCATAGAGCAGCAGGGCGGCGAGCAGCAGCCGCCACCGCCAGTTCCAGATTCCCCGGATCAGGGCCTCCAGGGCCATTCTGCCACCGCCAGTTTATATTCCAACGCAGTTAAGAGGTATGGAGTGGGGAATTGCAACCTTTGCGCGAAGGCCTTCTCCCCTTGCACGCGGCGCAGGCCAGGGGCAATGGCCGGTCATGGCCACGCCGCGCATCCTGCCTGCCGATCAAGAGCCTCGCAGCCATACCTTTGGCGTGGTGCTGGCGGGCGGCCTGGCCCGGCGCATGGGCGGTGGCGACAAGCCGCTGCGCCTGCTCGCCGGCCGGCCGATGCTTGACCATGTGCTGGAGAGGCTGCGCCCGCAGGTGGCGGCCCTGGCGCTCAGCGCCAATGGCGACGGGGCGCGCTTCGCTGCCTGGGGCCTGCCGGTGCTGGCCGACCCGCTGC
>NZ_JBBARU010000079.1:0-14437 GCF_040399605.1 Rhodovarius sp.
GTCTCGGGGGGGCTCCGGCGGCAAGCCGGCCCATCGTTGCACCGCGCGGTCAACGGCTTCCTTCGCCGCCGCGTGGAACGCCTCCACGGCTTCCACGAACAAGGCGCCGGGGGGCAGGGCGAGGTTGCGGGCGGCAAGTGCCCGCGCCGCCTGTTCGGCAGCCCATTCCTCGCCCCCGGAACCATGGACGGATGCCTGATCGTCCTGGAGGGCATGGAGGCCTTCCTCCCGCTCCAACGCGCTCCCGCCGTCATCGCTGCCGGTGGCCCGCCACCGCTCCAGCAGGCGCTTTTCTTCGTCGTGGAACCAAGCCCGGGCTGCGTGGTGGATGTCATCCACCGTCGCCTGTGCCAGCCGAGCGGCTTCCTTCCGGGTGATACCGGGCGAATCTTGCCCCGAGGCGAGACGCTTCCGCGCGTCCGCGAAGAGCGCATCCACCACAGCCATTTCCTGGTGGTGGCGCCGCTTTGCCTCCACGAAGGAGTCGGTGCCGTAGGAGACCCAAATCTCCCGCTTCTTGATGATCGGCCGGAGGTCATCCGGCACCCGACGCCGCAGCCCCCAAGGACCGCCGTTCAGCCGAGCGAGGCACGGGACTCGCGGCAAGGTATCTCCCCCAAGTGTAGTGACCATGTGTAGTGGTCGTGTGGGGTGGCGCCTTGGCAAGGTCCTGATTTGCCTTGTGTTCCTAGAGTTACCTCAGGGGACTGGATCGCTGGCGGAGAGGGTGGGATTCGAACCCACGGTACCCTTGCGAGTACTTCGGTTTTCGAGACCGACGCGTTCGACCACTCCGCCACCTCTCCAGTCGGAAAACCCTTTAGCCAAGCTGGCCCAACAGCGCAATCCATGCTCAGCCGCGCCGGCGCATCCACACCCGCACCACCGGCCACACGAAGGCCAGAACGAACAGCGCCAGGAACACCTTGCTGAAAGGGTCGATCCAGCTCTCCACAACGTCAAACCGCTCCTCTAGCCAATAGCCCAGCACCGCGAGCCCGCCCACCCAGATCGTGCTGCCCAGCGTCGTCAGCCCATAAAAGACCAATCTGGGCATCTCAATCAGCCCCGCCGGGATAGAGATCACCGTGCGAATCCCTGGCATCATCCGGCCCAGAAACACCGCCCAGGGGCCATGCCGCCGCAGGGTAATCTGCGCCTTGTCCAGATCCTCATCCGTGATCCCGAGCCATCGGCCGAACCGGGCAGAGAGCCTCTTCGTCCTCGCCACACCAAAGGCGCGCGCCAGTTCAAACCACACCACATTCCCCGCCAGCGTGCCGGCCACCCCCGCCAGCACCACCCCCAGCAGCGACATATGCCCGCGTGCCGCCGAAAACCCGGCCAATGGCATGATCAGCTCGGAGGGGATGGGCGGAAAAAGATTTTCCGCCAACATCAGCACGAACACCCCAGCATAACCGGCCTGGGCGACGAGGCCGGTGATCCAGTCCATCATGGCACTCTCCTGTACAGCAGCAGCGTGATGGGCCGCCCGCGGGAATAATTATAGCCAGAGACCGTCGCCAGCTCCTCCACACGCAGGCCCAATCGGATGAGCTCCGCCTGGAAGGTAGCCTCCTGCCGGTCGCCCACGGCCACCACCCGGCCCGGCTGGTCGGCCAGGAACTGCGCCGCAGCCGGGCCGCTGGGCAGCAGATGGAGCGCCCCGCCAATGGCGAATAAGGCCGAGGGCTCGGCATGGCCCGCCATACCGAATTGCGCCGGCGCCAAGCCAGGCGCCACCCGGGCCAGCGCAGCCTGCAACCGTGGCGCGATCCACATCGGTTCGATGCGCGGCAAAACCCCGCCCAGCACCGCGGCGTAGATCGGCACCACCAGCACCACGCCCAGCGCAGCACCGCGCGCCCACAACCCCCGGGCGCTCACATGCAGCACCGCCCAAACCAGCAGCAGCGCCGCTGGCAGCACCAGCCAACTCGCCCAGGGGATGACGCCTGCCAGCAGCCGCGGCCCCACCAGCGCCAAAACACCCATGCCCACCGCCACGGCGGCCAGGCCGAAGCGCATCGACCACACCAACCACCGCCCAGGCTGGAAGCGCAGCGGGTCCAGCGCCCAGATCGCAATCAGCAGCATCAGCGCCGGATAGACCACCAGGGTATAATGCGGCAGCTTGGTATGCACCGCTTCGAAGACCAGCCATGTCGGCACCAGCCAGGCCAGCAGGAAGCGGCTCGCGGGCAGGCTGCGCTGGCTCCAGGCCTGGCGAAGCGCCGGCCCGACCATCCAGGCCGAGGGAAACGCCGCGATAAAGAAGACGATGAGATAGAAGCCTGGCGGGCCCCAATGCTTTTCCTCACCGCTGCCCAGCTTGGCGATCATGTCATCGCCCAGCGCCTGGGCGAAGAAGCGGCCCTCCGTGGCGATGCCAATGGCCACCATCCAAGGTGCCGCCATGGCCAGCATCAGGGGCAGGCCCCAATGCAGCCGCAGCGGGCGGAACCAGGGCGCGCCGCGGTCCACCACCGCCAGGGTGATGCCCGTCAACAGCGGTACCATCGGCCCCACCGGCCCCTTCAGCAGCACGGAGAGCCCCATGATCACCCAAAACGCCGCCGCCTGCCGCGCGGTGAAGGCGCCGGGGCGCAGATAGGCCTGGCCCAGCAGCCCCATCGCCGCCGCGACGGTGGCCAGCAGGGCGGCATCGGTCTTGGCGATATGGGTTTCCACCACCAGGACCATGCAGGCCGCCAGCATGGCCGCGCCCAGCAGCGCGGCGCGGCGCCCCACCAGGGCTCGGCCAAACTGGAAACAGGCCAGCACGGCCAATATCGCCCCCAGCATGGAGGGCACGCGATAGGCCCAAATCTCGCTGCGGGCGGGAATGCCCACCGCCTCCAGCCCATGCACCACCGCGACCTGGGCCCAATGGATGCCAACCGGCTTTTTGTTCCGCTCCTCGCTGCCGACGCGGATATTCACATAATCGCCGCTTTCCACCATCTGGCGGCTGGCCTGGGCGAAGCGCGCCTCGTCACGGTCCAATGCCGGAACGGTGAAGAAGCCGGGCAGGTAGAGGCACAGGCAGAGCAGCACCAGCGCCAGGCGCGGCGCGCGCTCCAGCATGGTCTCGGCGCGGGCAAAGAGGGTTTGGTTCAGCATCGCAGCGGGCAGTAGCGGGGTTTGCGGCATGGCGCAAAGCGGGCGGGCGAAGGCGGCGGATTTGCACCGGGCGGCGAAGCGCCCATAACGCGCCATGGCCTCGCCCACTCGCCGTGCCGCCCTGGCACTCCTCACCGCCGTTCTGCAATCCCGCCGCCCGCTGGAGGAGGCGCTGGATGCCTTGCCGGCCGGCATGGCCCCGCGTGACCGCGGGGCGGGCCATCGCATTGCCGCCACCGTGCTGCGGCGGATGGGCAGTCTCGATGCGGCGCTGGAACCCTGGCTGAAGCGCGAGCCGCCGCCCGAGGTGCGCAACACGCTGCGGATTGGGGCGGCGGAGTTGCTGCTGCTGGGCACGCCGCCGCATGCGGCGGTGAGTGATTGTGTGGCCCTGGTGCCAAAGCCCTTTGCCGGGCTGGTCAATGCCGTGCTGCGCCGGGTGTCTGAGGCGGGTGTGGCGGCGCTGGAGGGGCTGGATGCGCCGCGGCTGGATACGCCGAGCTGGCTGTGGTCCGCCTGGCACGCCACCCATGGCCCGGCGGTGCGCGCCATGGCCGAGGCGCATGGGCATGAGGCGCCGCTGGACCTCTCGCTGATGCCAGGTGCTGTGGTGGAGGGGGCGATGCTCTTGCCCAATGGCACCGCGCGCATGCCGGTGGGCACGCGGATCACCGATATTCCCGGTTTTGCCGAGGGGCGCTTCTGGGCGCAGGATGCGGCGGCCTCGCTGCCGGTGCGGCTTTTGGCACCACGCCGGGGCGAATTGGTGCTCGACCTCTGCGCCGCGCCGGGCGGCAAGACGGCGCAACTGGCCGCGGCCGGGGCGCGGGTGGTGGCGGTGGAGCGGGAGAAGAAGCGCGCCGAACGCCTGGTCGAGAACCTGACCCGGCTGAACCTGCCGGCCGATATTGTGGTGGCTGATGCCCTGGCCTGGGACCCTGGCACGCGGTTCGATGCCATTCTCCTCGATGCGCCCTGCACCGCCACCGGGACCATCAGGCGGCACCCGGATGTGGTGCATTTGAAGAAGCTGTATGATGTGGAACGTCAATCCGAGCAGCAACGCGCCCTGTTGGCCGCCGCGCGCGGCTGGCTGGCGCCGGGGGGGCGGCTGGTCTTTGCCACCTGCTCGCTGCAGGGCGAGGAGGGGGAGGCGCATTTCCGCACCGGGCTGGATGCGGTGCGGCCGGAGGAGGTGCCGGGGCTGGAAGGCGCCATCACCGCCCAGGGGGCGCTGCGCACCCGGCCCGATATGTGGGGCGAATGGGGCGGAATGGATGGATTTTTTATAGCCAGAATAAAAGGTTAGTTTCCTCAGCCGCAAGAAATGTAGTTTGCGGACAAATTCATCTTCCGACCCCTTATGGGGGCGGGGGCTTGCGGGATGCGGTTGTCGAAACAGCGATAGCGGCGATGTTTATAGGATTATTTGCCGCAAAAATCAAGCCCGGCGCGCCACCAGCATGCGATAGCGGATCACCCCCGAGGCCAGCAGCGTCTCCAGCATCATCCCGCCCAGATCGGCCTCGCTGCGATAGCCCAGCCCCAGCAGGCGCTTCCAACGCGCCTGCCGCGCCCGCGCCGCCATCATCGGCGCCAGCTCGGCGGCGGGGCGGGGGATGGTGAGGGCGGTGAAATCCGTCTCATGCGACAAGACCAGTCCCGCCGCCGCAAAGGCCCGCAGCCAGCCGCTGCGGCTGGGTGCCACGGGGCAGCGCCAGCAGCGCTTGAATAGGGCCACATCGGCCGCCTGCTGAGGGGAGAGGCCTTCCTCGGGCATGTCATCCACCACCATCAGCGCGCCGCCCGGGGCCAGGGCCTGGGCGAGGTTGTGGATGGTGGCCATGGGGTCGGGCGAGTGGATCAGGCTTTCAATGCCGAAAATCCAATCGAATGCGCCGGTGAGGGGGGCGTCATAGCTGGCCACTGCCAGCCGCACCCGCCCGGCCAGGCCGCGCGCCGCCACCTCTTCCATGCCCCGCTTCACCTGCACCTCGCTGAGCGAAATGCCCAGCCAATCGCCGCCCAGTTCGGGCGCCATGTCCAGCATGCTGGCGCCATAGCCGCAGCCGGCATCCAGCACCCGGGGGCTGGGCGGCAGGGCGAGGCCGTTCAGCATCAGCCGATGCAGCACCAGGGGGCTGGGCTCGCCGCCATCCGGGTTGCGCAGGGCGCGATGCACCGGCTGGGCGGCATTGCCGGTGCGGCCGCGCATTTGCCGCATCCATTCCAACCGGTCCAGCCAGCGATAATATTTGGCCACCTCGCGGGCATGGGTCATGCTAGGCGATACCGGGCGAGGGTGAGGATATCGCTCCGCAAAGCCTCCTCCAGTTCGGCCCGCCCCGCCGGGCTGCGCACCAGGGCGACCACGGCGGAGAACCAACTGCCGCCCAGCGCCCTTTCGCGGAACAGCGCCGCCAGGGCGGCCGCGGCCGCGCCCTGCCCATTGCAGCAGGCGCAGCCGCCGGGATGGGCGATGAGTTCATCGGCGCGGAAAATCGCGCAGAGGGTGGGCGGGCCCGCGCCCTCGGGCAGCGCCTCTTCGGCCAGCAGCGCCGTGGCGGCGGTCAGCGCCGGGGGCTGCTCCACAATGGTGACGGGAATGCGGGCGTCGATCTGCCAGTTCATACTATAGACATAAGGATATGTTTATGTGATAGCCAGCCCATGGATCACCTCCTTGCCCAATTGCGCGCCGCGGCCGAGCCCACAAGGCTGCGGCTTTTGGCGCTTTGCGCCAGGGGGGCGCTCTGCGTCTCCGATCTATGCGATGTGCTGGGGCAATCCCAGCCCCGATTGTCGCGGCACCTGAAACTGCTGGTCGAGGCCGGGCTGCTGGAGCGCATTCCGGAAGGGGCCAATGCCTATTTCCAGGTGCCCTCCTCGGCCACGCTGGTGCGGCAATTGCTCAGCCGCCTGCCCGAGGGCGATCCGGAACTGGCGGCCGACCGCCGCCAGGGGGCGCGCATCGCCGCCGAGCGCGCCCGCGCCGCCTCTGACGCCTTCCGCCGCGATGGCGCGGATTGGGATGAGTTGCGCGCGCTGGACCTGCCGGCGCGGGAGATCGAGCAGGCCATCGCCGCCGCATTGCCGGCGCAGATCGGCCGGCTGGTCGATATTGGCACCGGCACCGGCAGCCTGCTGGAATTGTTGGCCGAGCGCACCGAGCATGCGCTGGGGTTCGATGCCAGCCGCGAGATGCTGGCCCTGGCCCGCGCGCGCCTGGCCGAGCGCGGCATCGCCGATCATTGCGCGGTGCGCCAGGCCGATATGTACCGCCTGCCTTTGGCCGATGCGAGCCAGGATGTGGCAACCATGCAAATGGTACTGCATTACGCCGAGGAACCCGCAGCCGCGATTGCCGAGGCCGCCCGGGTGCTGCGCACCGATGGGGTGCTGCTGATTGTGGACCTGGCGCAGCACCAGCGGGGGGATATCACCGCCCGCCACGCGCATCGCTGGCCGGGCTTTGACGATGGCCGCATGACCCAATGGCTTGATCGCGCCGGCTGCGCGCTGCGCCAATGCCAGGAGCTGCCCGGTACCATCGCGGTGCGGCTATGGACCGCGCAGCGCCTGCCCAATGCCGTGACCATTGCTGAACCTGCCTTTCAACTCTGAGAGATCACTGCCGCCATGTCGTCGTCCCGTCCGCATCTTCTCGAAGCCCTCGCCGCTCAGGTTCTGCTGTGTGATGGCGGCATGGGCAGCCGGGTTCAGGCCGCCAATCTCGATGTCCAGAAGGATTACTGGGACAATGAGAATTGCACCGAGATTCTGAACCTCTCGCGGCCCGATCTCGTGCGCGAGATTCATCGCGGCTATTTCGAGGCCGGCGCGGATATGGTGCTGACCAACACGTTTGGCAGTTCGCCCATCACCCTGGGCGAGTTCGACCTGACGGCGAAAACCGATGAGATCAATCGCCGCGCGGTGGAATTGGCGCGCGAGGCGGCGGAGAGTTTTGCCGATGGCCGGCACCGCTATGTGATCGGCGATATCGGGCCGGGGACCAAGCTGCCTTCGCTCGGCCATATCAAATATGACGAGCTGGAAGCGGCGCTGACGCAGCAATGCCGCGGCTTGGTCAATGCCGGCGTGGACGCGATCCTGACCGAGACGAATCAGGATACGCTGTTCATCAAGGCGGCAGTGAATGCGGCCAAGACGGCGATCCGTGAAGCCGGCAGCAGCATTCCGATTTTCGTCCAGGTGACGGTGGAGACGACCGGCACGCTGCTGGTCGGCCCCGATATTGCCGCCGCCGCGACGGTGATCCATGCGCTGGATGTGCCGCTGCTGGGGCTGAACTGCGCGACGGGGCCGCAGGAGATGCAGGAGCATGTGCGCTGGCTGAGCCAGAACTGGCCGGGGCTGATTTCGGTGCAGCCCAATGCCGGCCTGCCGGAATTGGTGGATGGCAAGACGCATTACCCGCTGGCCGCCGAGGATATGGCGGTGTGGATGGAGCGCTTCGTCTCCGAATTCGGGATGAATCTGGTGGGTGGTTGCTGCGGCACCGATAACCGCCACATCGCGGCGCAGGATGCGATGCTGCGGCGGATTGGCGCGGGGTATCGCCCGGCGCCGGTGGCGCGCAAGCATCATTGGGTGCCTTCGGTGGCATCGCTCTACGGCGCGGTGAGCCTGCGGCAGGAGAATAGCTACTTCTCCATCGGCGAGCGCTGCAATGCCAATGGCTCGAAAGCCTGGCGCGAGCGGCAGGAGAAGCAGGATTGGGATGGCTGCGTCGCCATTGGCCGTGAACAGGTGGCCGAGGCGTCAAACTCGCTCGATATCTGCACCGCCTTTGTCGGGCGCGATGAGATGTTTGAGATGAGCGAGGTGATCACGCGGTTCACCTCCAGCGTGAACGCGCCGCTGGTGATCGATTCGACCGAAACCCCGGTGATCGAGGCTGCCCTGAAACTGCATGGCGGCAAGCCGATCATCAACTCGATCAATTTCGAGGAGGGTGAAAAAGCCGCGGAAGACCGCATGAAGCTGGCGAAGAAATTCGGCGCGGCGGTCATCGCCCTCACCATCGACGAGGTGGGCATGGCGAAGACGGCCGAGGACAAGCTGCGCATCGCCGCGCGCCTGGTGGATTTCGCCTGCACCAAGCATGGTCTGCCGCAGAGCGACCTGATGATCGACCCGCTGACCTTCACCATCGCCACCGGCAATGAGGATGACCGCAAGCTGGGGCAATGGACGCTGGATGGCATTCGGATGATCAGGGATGCGTTTCCTGACATTCAGATCATGCTGGGTCTGTCGAATATCTCCTTTGGTCTGAACGCAGCGGCGCGGCATGTGCTGAACTCGGTGTTTTTGGACCATGCGGTGCGTGCGGGGATGACCGGTGCGATTGTGCATGTGTCGAAAATCAAGCCGCTGCACGCCATCCCGCCGGAAGAGGTGCAGGTGATGGAAGACCTGATCTTTGACCGCCGCCGGGAAGGCTATGACCCGCTGCAGAAGGTCCTCGAGATGTTCTCGGGCCGCAAGGCGGCCGATAATGTCGCCAAGGTGAAGGCCGAGACGGTGAATGGCCGGCTGAAGGACCGCATCGTCGATGGTGACCGCAAGGGCCTGGGCGAGGAACTCGCCGATAGCATGGCCGAGGGCAATACGCCGCTTTCCATCATCAATGACGTGCTGCTCGATGGCATGAAGGTGGTGGGCGAGCTGTTTGGTGCGGGCAAGATGCAATTGCCCTTCGTGCTGCAATCAGCCGAGACCATGAAGGCCGCCGTCGCCTATCTGGAGCCCTTCATGGAGAAGGTTGAGGGCCAGGAGAAGGGCACCATCGTGCTGGGCACGGTGAAGGGCGATGTGCATGATATTGGGAAGAATCTGGTTGATATCATCCTGACCAATAATGGTTACAAGGTGGTCAATCTCGGCATTAAGGTGCCGTTGCAACAGATTGTGGATGCGGCGCGCGAGCATAAGGCGCATGCCATTGGCATGTCCGGCCTGCTGGTGAAATCCACCGTGGTGATGCGCGAAAACCTGGAGGAAATGTCCCGCCAGGGCGTTGATCTGCCGGTGCTGCTGGGTGGTGCGGCGCTGACGCGCAATTACGTCGAGGATGATTGCGTCCAGGCCTATGCCTCGGGCCGCGTGGTCTATGCCCGCGATGCCTTTGACGGGCTGCACCTGATGGACAAGGTGATGGGCAATGATTTCGACGGCTATCTGGGCACCATCCAGTCCAAGCGCTCGGGCAAGGCGAAGAATGAGAAGCGGGTGCTGGGCCAGGCGGACCCGCGGGGGTTTGCGCCGGTGGATGTGGCCTATGCCCAGACGCGCCGCCGCCGGGTGAGTGCGGAGAGCACGCCGCCCGTGCCGCCCTTCTGGGGTGCCAAGGTGATGGAGACGGACCCCAAGGCCCTGGTTCCGTTCATCAATGAGCGCAGCCTGTATCAGTTCCAATGGGGTTTTCGCAAAGCCGGGCGCTCGCTGGATGATTTTCTGGGCTGGGCGAAGCAGGAGCTGCGCCCGGTGCTCAAGCGCATGCTGACGCTGACGCAGGAGCAGGACATCCTCAAGCCGCAGGCGATTTATGGCTACTGGAAATGCGCCGGGCAGGGCAATGATCTGATCCTGTTCGAGGAGGATGGCGTCACCGAAATCACCCGCTTCAACATGCCGCGCCAGCCCAAGGAGGATGGTGATTGCATCGCCGATTTCGTTCGCGACATTGATGATGCGCAGCGCGATGTCATCGGCCTTCAGGTGGTGACGGTGGGCCAGAAGGCGAGCGATATCGCGCGCGAATGGTTCGAGGAAAACCGGTATCAGGATTACCTGTACCTGCATGGCCTCTCGGTGGAGATGGCCGAGGCGATGGCGGAATATTGCCATAAGCGCATCCGCGCCGAATGGGGCTTTGCCGGGCAGGATGAGCTGGATATCGAGAAAATGCTCAGCCAGGGCTATCGCGGGGGGCGCTATTCCTTTGGCTATCCGGCCTGCCCCAAGCTGGAGGATCAGGAGCCGCTGCTGCGGCTGTTGAAGGCGGAGCGGATTGGGGTGGAGATCAGCGATGAATGGCAGCTGCATCCAGAGCAATCGACCAGCGCGATTGTGCTGCATCACCCCAGGGCGAAGTATTTTTCGGTGTAATCAGCCGCCCAGCCGCAAGCCCATCTCCTGCACCGTGGCGATCTCCTCCTGGTTCGCCACTGCCGCGAAATTGGCATAGCCCTCGCTGTCCAGGTAGCGCAGTTGGAAGTCGAAGCGGCGCAGCACCGCGAGATGCGCCGGGTCATGCAGCGCCGCCTTGAAGGCGTCATGCAGTGCCAGCACCACCGCGGGCTCCATGCCGCGCGGGCCGGCGAAGCCGTAGCTGCTATCGCTGGCCACATCCCAGCCGGCCTCGCGCAGGGTTGGCACATTGGGGAAACGCTCCGCCCGGCGGTCGGTATAGACGGCGAGCAGCCGCAACCTTCCCTCCAGCACCATATCGGCCCAGGCCGAGGTCTCGCAGGAAAACGCGATCTGCCCACCCAGCAGCGCCTGGAGATTGGGTGCGGCGCCGCGAAACGGCACCGCCGTCCATTCCACCCCGGCGATGCGCGCCAGCCGGCGCATCACCACATCGGTCGTATTCGCCCCAGGGGTGCCATAGAATACCTCGCCGGGGTTGCGGCGGGCATGCTCCACCAGCTGGGCCATTGTCTGCCAGGGCGCGTCGGGCCGGACCACCACGCCGCCCATATAGCCCACGGTGCGGATGATCCAGGTGAAGGAGCCCAAGGGATCATAGGGCGGGGCCATGGAGGCGGCGCGCATCATGGCGGCGAGGCGAAACACCCCCAGCGGCATCTGGCCGATGGTATAGCCATCGGGCCTAGCCTCGCGCGCCATATGCTGCGCGCCTAGCGTGCCGGAGGCACCGGGGCGGTTCTCCACCACCACGCTTTGACCCAGAATGCGCGAGGCAATATCGGAAATGGAGCGGACCTGGATGTCGGTGGCGCCGCCTGGGGTCCAGGGCAGCAGCACGCGGATCGAGCGATCAGGAAAGCGCTGGGCCAGGGCGGGGCTGGCGAGCGGGGCGAATAGCAGGGCACGGCGCGCGACTTGCGGCATGGGCATCTCCTCCGCCGGGCGCTGTTCCGCACCCTGGCGGGGGTAGCCTGCGACAGGGAGCGTGCCGAACACAACCGGAATCGATGCTGCGCTGCGGCCTCTGGCCAGGGGGCTGGCTTGTGGCTACATCGGCGTCATGTCCCTGCTCCGCGCCCTCGCCCTCTTTCTGCTCCTCGCGCTGCCGGCCCAGGCCCAACGCAGCGGGCTTTACGATGTCTCGGGCACCAATCCCGATGGCAGCCTTTATACCGGCACGCTGACGCTGCAGCAGGTGGGTCTTTCCAGCTTTCAGCTGAGTTGGAGCGTGGGCACCAACACCATTGAGGGCGTGGGCATGGTCAGCGGCCTGATGCTGGCGGTGGTGTTTCAACTGGGTGAGCAGACTGGCATGGGCATGTATGAGTTGCGTTCCACCGGGGAACTCTCGGGCACTTGGACGGTGATTGGCAGCCAAGCCACGGGCACCGAGATCGCGCGGCCGCGATAGAGCATTTTCAAGCCTTGCGGTTTGGCAAGGGCGATAAGGCATATGCGATAAAACAAGTGCTGGCGTGCTCTAGGGGCAAAGCCCCTCGATATTGTTTGAGCGCGCCGTTGGTTTTTTAGAGCCTGTTCCGTTCGCCTCGGCTCACTGCACAGGCTCTAAGCCTTTGTTTGTCGAGCATCTTTATCCGCTCAAACGATTCCGTTTGAGCGGATGATGCTCTAATGATGTGCCATTTGGCCGCCGGCTCACAGCTATCTCCAGCCAATATTGCTTCAGATACTGCCTGCATTGCCTGCGGATTGCGCGAGCGGCAGCAGCAGCCGCAGGAATTTCTCGAGATCGGTCGCCGGTGCATTGGAGACGAAGATCGTATCCTCATGCCGCATCGGAAATCGCTGGGCGAGGAAGAACATCGAAGGGTCGGCGAAATCGGCGCGGTAGATGGTCGGCACCGTCTCCCCGGCCGCCGGCGCCACGGCAATACCGGCGGCGCGCAGGGCCTGCGCATTCTCCATGCGATAGAGGAAGACCGAGGAAGGGTTGGCGCGATCATCCTGCAGGCCGCCGGCGCGCGCAATCGCCTCGGTCAGCGACAGGCGCCGGTCGTCGAAGGTGATGCGGCGGTTGAGCTGGGTGATGCTGGCGGTCTGTCCCACCGCGCCCAGGGCGACGAAATAGCGCGGTTCGCGCGTGACCAGGACGGTATCGCCCGAGCGCAGCTCGATATTGAGCGCGGGGTCGCTCAGGATATCGGAGAGGATGGCCTGGTCACTCACCCCACCGCGCTGCAGGGTCAGCACGGTTTCATAGGTTGGGAATTTCGGCCCCATGGCGCGGGCCAGCGCGCCCAACAGCCGCTCACCGCCGGGGTCGAGCGGGAAACGCAGTGACTGATTGACATCGCCCACCACCGAGACATGGGCGGCACGGCGTTCCTGCAGGCTGACCACCACCTGCGGCTCCAGCGCGCGCTGCGCCAGGCGCTGGATGATCGTGCGTTCGATCTGCGCCGGGGTGCGCCCTGCCGCCCGGATCGCACCGGCAAAGGGGACCGAGATCGTCCCGCTGCCATCGATCTGTTGCGCTGGCAGGGTGATGAAGTTGCCCGGCCGCGCCCCGGGCTCGGCTGGGATGAAGAGCCCGCCCGCCTGCGCCTCGAAGATCGTCACGCCCACGATATCGCCCATGCCCAGCGGTGTGGCCTGCGGCAGGAGGCCGAGCAGATTGGCGCCGAACCGGCTGGGCCGCGCCTCGCGCGCCACGCGTTCCACCACCGCCGGAGAGAGGGTGATCATCGAATAGGCCTCGCGCGGGACATTGGGCGTGCCGGCATCGCCGCTCTGCTGGCTGGCCCCGGCCATAACCGCATTCGAGCGCGGCCCGGAATTGGAGATGAAGCCGCATCCCGGCAGCGCCATTGCGACCGGCAGTAGCAGCAAGGCCCGCCTGCCAGCTTCGGGGCGCGGCACAGGGGCATCAGGCAGGCGAGTTCGGCCGGTCAAAGACATCTTGCTCCTGGAATTCATAGCTGAGGGTGCATACGCCGATGGCCGCCCTCCTGCCGCGTCACAAGGTAATTTGATGGCGGGCGTCAGGCGGCCACGCGGCGCAGCCGTTCGAGCATCCGCTGCTGAATCTCCGCCCGCTTTGCGGCGGAACTGCCCGAAGGCCTGGCCGTCAGCGCCAGCGTAGTCAGCGCAGCGGCGGTCCGCTCCACGTTGAAGCCGAGCAGGCGCCGTGCCAGGGCGGAGGATCGGGCCAGGGATTTCAGCCGCTGCCGCAGCCCCTCGCGGGGCGGGTTTGGGGGGGCGGGTGCTACGCGCGCGGTGAAGGCAGCCATTGCCGCTTCGCCATCCATGCTGACTTCCGGGCCGATCGGCCAGGGTGCTCGGCCGAAATCCAGCACATGCCGCGCATCGGGCGGCGGGACGACGGTGAAGTGGAACTGCTCGCCGAGGGATTGCCGCCAATCAACCCACTTCGTTGGCCCGAAATTCTTTGATGTGGCGAAGGCAATCCACGGCACGCCATAGGTA
The DNA here is from genome assembly GCF_040399605.1 of Rhodovarius sp. Taxonomy (NCBI): domain Bacteria; kingdom Pseudomonadati; phylum Pseudomonadota; class Alphaproteobacteria; order Acetobacterales; family Roseomonadaceae; genus Rhodovarius; species Rhodovarius sp. Next base: position 13,756 of record NZ_JBBARU010000079.1, read on the forward strand.
TCGGCGATGATCGCGCCATGCGGCGATTCCGTCAGCACCAGACGCGCAGCAGCAATGCGCGCGACGATATCCCCCGGCGCCCCACGCGGGTCGACCAGGCCAAAGCCGCAAAGCCGTGCGGCCTCGGGCCAGCCCGGGCGGGCGATGGTTTCGAAATGCGGAATGACCAGGGTTTCCCTGCCGCCCCCCGCGGCGGAGGGGAACCCCTCGGCCAGGGGAGTGAGGATGGCGCCATCGCTCAGCGCGGCCTCAGGCTCGAGGCCGAGCAGGCGGGCTGAGAGCGGCCCGCGCACGCACCAGTAGCGGATATCGCGGCCCGCCCAATTGGCAATTCCGTCATAGCCCACGCCGCTCGAGAAGACATGCAGCCGGGCATGCTCGTCCACCGGCATGCCGATGATGGTGCCTATGCCCAGGAAGGCCGCGGCCGGATCATCGTCAAAGAGCTGCGGCATCAGGGCCGGCCATAGGAGCGCATTGAGGTCATCGCCGAAATTCGGCACTGATTTGCGGAAATAAGTAAGTCGCATCAGATTCTTACCTCCAGCGCCCGGCGCGGACGCGCCGCGCCGTGCAGCCGCAATTGCCGGATATCGGCGCGGTTCAGCACGGCACCGAGGAAGAGGGCATCCGAGCCCGTCATGCGGGCCATCGCCTCGCTCACAGCGCTGCGTGCGGTGCG
>NZ_JBBARU010000080.1:0-14392 GCF_040399605.1 Rhodovarius sp.
GCGCTTCTGTCAGCGCACCCTCCAAATCGGAGGAACTACGGAATCAGGACACTAGGCTGCAGTGACCTCGGATGAGGATCTGCGGCAAAGCAAGCTCCACCCTCCCAAATCCACCCGCAAAATGCCGAAAGGCCCTCTGATCCCATTCAGTTTCAGACCAATACGCGCTCGGCTGCGGGCGGCAGGAAGCGGTCGGTGTGGAAGCGGTCGGGGCTGGGCATATCACCCAGATTATAGGCCTGTTTCACCGCCTCGATCTGGCGCTGCAGGCGCGGCGCCTCGATGACGCCCATGCCAAGCCGGCGCACATTGGGGCCATCCACCAGCTCATCCATCGCCATTGTCTGGCGGATGGTTTCAATCGCCACATCGGTCAGCGGCTCACGCGCCTGCAGGGCAGCAATGGCGCCAGCACGGTTATGGAAGGACCATTTCATCGAGCGATACAGCGCCGCCACCAGCGCGCGCAGCGTGTCCGGGTTGCGCTCGGCATAGGTGCGGGTGGTCAGCAGCACCGAACCATAGAAGAAATCCATGCCGTGCTCGCGGTAGCGGAAGATGCGCTGCGCCGGCAGGTCCATCCCCAATGCCTTGAGAGACAGGGCGGTGGAGGTGACGAAGCCGGTGATGCCATCGGCACGGCGCTGCGCCAGCATGGGCTCACGCAGTTCCGGCGCCACGCTGAGCCAGTTGATCGAGGAGAAGGGAATATTGTTGATCGCGGCGAAAACCGGGAAAACCTGGCGGCCGCCATCAAATTCGGGGGCGGCCAGGGTCTTGCCGGCCAGATGGCTGATCTGGGTGATCGGGCCATCGGCGCGCACTGTCACCGCCGTCGGTGCCTGGTCCCACATGAGGCCAACCGCGATGAGGTCGTTATTGGGGTTCTGGCTCATGAAGCGCAGCAGCGGCGTGGGATCGCACATCGCCACGTCAAACGAGCCGGCCGCCATGTCCAGCGGCACACGGGCGGAGCCGAAGCCGCGCGAGAGCGAGACCTCCAGCCCGGCCTCGCGGAAGAAGCCCTGGGTCACGCCCGCGGCGCCAAAAGCGTAGGGGCCGCTGAACAGCCAGTCGAAGGAGAAGCGCACGGCGCGGGTCTGGCCGCGGGCGGCAAAGGGCGCGGCCAGCGCGGCAGCGGCACCCAGTGCCGTGCGGCGGGAAATCTCATGGGTCATCGGGCAGCCTCCGGGTGGTGTTGCGTTGGCCCGACATGCTGCATGCGGCGGCCCTGCCACAAGCGCCACGATGCGCCGGCACGGCGAGGCCAGGCGCGCTTCGCCGCAAGATGGCGCAAACCGCCCCAGCGCCTGCCGCTTTGCAAGGCATTGCCGCCCGGCCAGGCGGCGGCGGAGAAATGGTAAGGCGCGGGTGCTAGCCGCCCAGCCCATCCGGCTCCAGCACCAAGACCGGCTCGCCACTCCCGAGCATACCCACGGCGGAAAGCCCCGGCAGCGCCGCCAGCCCAGGATGCAGCGGCCGCAGCAGTAAATCCGTCCGCCGCGTCACCCTCGCCACCTGCAGCGCCAGGCGCCCTGCCGGGCGCTCCAGCACCAACATGCCGCCGCAGGGCGCCCAGGGCAGGCCCAAAGCCGCCTCCAGCGCCACCATCGGCAAGCCGCCTGCATCCTCCTCCGCCCCCAACACCGAGACGACCCTGCCCGCCGGCACGGCATAGGGATGGCCGCCAGCCTCCACCAGCAACACCGGCTGGATGGCGGCACTCGTGGGCAGGGTGAGGGTGAAACTGGTACCCTCACCCAGCCGGCTGGCGATGGACATATGCCCCCCGGCACGGCGCACCGCATCATGCACCACATCCAGCCCCACCCCGCGGCCCGAAACATCGGTGACCTCCGTGCGGGTGGAAAACCCGGCCCGCAGCAGCAGCGCATGGGTTGCCGCCTCGCTGAGCACCGTGCCAGGGGCGATCAGGCCGCGCTCCTCGGCCACGCGGCGCACCCGCGCGGCGTCGATGCCACCGCCATCGTCACTGACGGTGATCTGCACCTGGCCGGGCAGGCGCTCGGCCGCCACCCGCACCATCGCCTCAGCCGGTTTTGGCCCGCGCCCACCGGCGGGCTCAATGCCATGATCAACAGCATTGCGCACAAGATGCAGCAGCGGGTCGGCCAACAATTCAATCACGCTACGGTCGATACGCACATCCTCACCCGCCAGTTCCAGCCTCACCGGCTTGCCCGCGCCATCGGCCACGCTGCGCACCGCGCGCGGCAGGCGCTGGAACAGCGCGCCCACCGGCACCACCCGCAACTCCAGAACCGCCTCATCGAGTTGGCGCATCGAAAGGCCCAGCCTGGAATCGGCACCCGACATCCGGTTCCGCAGGGCATTGATCTGCCCCGTCGCCGCGGCCAATTGCCTAGCCGCACTGCCCCCCAGCCGATGCTCGGTGGCTGCGATGGCCTCCATCGCCGCCGCCATGCTGGGGTCACGCAGCGCATCCGAGAGGGCGGCGGCCGCGGCGCGCATTTCGGCAGCCAGTGTAATGATATTATCAACCACATCCTGGCGCACGCGCAGACTGGGCGCCACCGGGGCCATGGGTACCGCGGCGAGGGTGATGGCTGTGGCGGGCGCCAGGCTCAGCACATGGCGCTTATCCGGGTCGGCCAGGGCCAACGCCGCGCGCAGCCCCTCCTCGGCCGTGGCCGAGGCCAGCAACAGGTCCAGCTGCGGCGGATTGCTCTGCGGCACCAGAATGCTGCCCAGCACCTCGCCCGCACCGCGCAGCCAAAATTCCAGCGCCGCCTCATCCTCCGGCGCGCCACCGGTGATGGCGCGCACGCGATAGAGCAGCAGCCCCGCCGCCAACGCCGCCAGCGCACGGCGGGTGGCGCCGGGGGAGAGAGCGGCGGCGAAATCAGCCGGCAACCGGTCATCACTGGCAAGGCTGTCCAGCCCCAACCCGCGCAGCGCGGCGAGGCTGCCATGGCGCAGCGCCACCGCCCAGGCAGCCTCATGCCGGGCCAGCGCGGCGGTGGCATCGGCATCGGGCAGCCGGGCGCAGAGGTCCTGCAGCCGGCGCAGCGCCAATTCGGCCTCGGCCTCGCCCAGGGCATAGGCGGCATCGGCCGCATCGCCGGCCAGGGCCGGGTCATGCGCGGCAGCGGCCAGCGCCGCCAGCAGGGGGGCTGCATCGCCAAAGGCCTGGGGCAATGCCGGCATTGGCTCCCCCACCTGCTCGGCCAGCAGCAGGATCATCCGCCAGAGCCGGCCAGTGCGCGGCAGGCCGGGCGGGGCGGCGAGTTGCGCGGCGAGGCGATGCAGCCCCATCTCGGCGCAGGCCTCCACCAACTCAGGCTGCGGTTGCCCCGCGGCCAGGGCGGGGGCGGCCTCGACCAGCATGGAGAACAGGGTGGCCAGCAGCGGGTCCTGCACATCAGGTGCCGGTGCAGCCTGCGACGGCGGGGCGGCGGCACGCGGCGATGGGGCTTCAGGCGGCGCCTGCCCAGGATCCAGCAGCGCCGAGAGCGCGGCCAGCACCGCCGGCGGTGGTGGCAGATCCTCCCCCCGCTCCAGCAGCGCCGCGCGCGCCAAGCGCAGCGCATCGCCCGCCTGCAGCAGGGCCGGCGCCGCGCGCGCCACCGAAAGCTTGCCCTGCCGTGCCAGCCCCAGCGCATCCTCGGCGCGATGGGCCAGCGCCTTCATGCCCGCAGCGCCCACGGCATCGCTCATGCCCTTGAGCGAATGAAAGGCGCGGAACAGCGCATCGATCGCCGGGCGCGCCTCGCTGGGCGGGTTCAGCCCGGCCTCGATGGCGTCGAGGTGCTCCTCCGTCTCTACGGCGAATTCGTCGCGCAGCGATTCCTCAAGCGGCATGGGGCAACCCCAAAGCGATGCGGGCCGCGCGCAGCAAATCGGCGCCGCGCTGCTGCGCCATATCCAGGCTCAAAGCCCCCGAAGGCTTGGCCACCACCCCCGCAGCCCCCAGGCGCATCGCCTCCAGCGCTACCTCCCCCCCGGACAGGGCGGAGGAGCTGACAACCAGCACCTGGCCCGGCCCGCGCAACGCCCAACGCCGCAGCACGCCCAATCCATTCAAGACGGGCATTTCGATGTCCAGCAATGTGAGGCTGGGTTGCAGCCTGGCCATGGCGGCAAGGCCGGCCTCGCCATCCCCGGCCTCGCCGAGGACGGCAAATGCCCCATCCTCGGCGATAATCTCGCGCAGAATCCGCCGCATGGTCGGGCTGTCATCAATGATCAGCACGCCAGCGCCCTTAGGTCCGTCCTGGGGAGCGTGCATGGGGGGGCGCAGCATGGTTTCCGCCTGGGCGGCCAAGGCATCGGGGGGCAGCACACCAATATGCTGGGCCAGCGCCTCGGCCCCAGGCGCCTCGGCCAGCGCGCGCAAATTCGCCAGCGCCCGGGCATCCCCGGGCGCTGCCGCCAATCGGGCGCAGGCGACGGCCCATTCCGGCAGGAAGGCCTCTAGGAGTTCGGCGTCCATGGCGACAGTTTGCACGCGGAGCGCGTGGCAGCGCTAGCCCGGTCATTCACACAATCCAGCCTCTGCTCGGCCAAGGGTGGCTATCAGGCCTGGGTCAAGGCCCGCAGCCGCTCGCCAAGCCTCGCGGGTGCGGCGCTTTCTGCCCCCGGCACCAGCGCCAATACCGCATTGGGCATGCCCGCCACCACACAACTGGCCGCATCCTGCACCAGGATGGGGTAGCCGCGCCGGGCCAGCGCCGCCGCCCCCGCCGCGCCATCCCGCCCCATGCCGGTCAGCACCACGCCCAGCGCAGCATGCGCCACCATCGCCGCCGAGGTGAACAGCACATCCACCGAAGGATGCGCCGCCATTGTCCGCGGCGAGAGCCGCAGCCGCAGCCCGCCCTCAGCCCGGCGCATCAGCGCGCCATTCTGGCCGCCGGGCAGCACCACAACACTGCCGGGTCGCAGGATCGTGCCATCCGCCGCCACCTCCACCATCAGGCCGGAATGCCGGGCCAGGGCCCGAGCGAAATCCGTTGCCATGCCATCGGGCATGTGCTGCGCCAGCACCACCGGCACCGGCAGCAGGCCCATGCCGCCCAGCAGCGCCGCCAAAGCATCCGGCCCCCCGGTGGAGGCGCCCACCACCACCACCTCGAAGGCGCGTGGTTCAACCTGTGGCGCGCCCTGCGGCGCGGGATCGGGGGGCGGCGCGGGAGCTGGAGTGGGGGGCGGTGCCGCGGCCCGATGGGCGCCCCCCCACAGGCGCAGCCGCGCCCGCAACTCACGGTCAAGATGGCCAAGATCCAGCCCGCCCAGCCCGGTATCTTTGTTCAGCCAATCGGCAGCGCCGGCCTGCAACGCCGCCAGCGCCATGGCCGAACCTTCGTTGGTATGGCTGCTGACCATGATGATGGCGGGGGGGTGCGGCTCGGCCATCAGCAGCCGCGTGGCCTCCAGCCCATCCATCACCGGCATTTCGATGTCCATGGCCACCGCATCGGGCGCTAGACGGCGCACCTGCTCGATCGCCGCCGCGCCATCTGCCGCCTCGCCCACCACACGCAGGTCGCCCTCGGCCTCGATGATGCGGCGCAGCGCCAAGCGCATGAAGGCGCTGTCATCCACCACCAAGACGTTCAGCGGCCGGGTATTCATGCGCCACGCGCCAGCCAGGCGGGGTCCAGCACCGGCACTGCCACGCCGGCGGGCCAGCACACCGCGCGCATGGCGCTGGCCGCATTGGCGGCGCTGATCGCCGATAGCGGCACCCGGCGAAGGCCTTCCACCATCGCCACCGCCACCGCCACACCACCCAGCCGCAGCATCGGCACCGCGTCCTGGCCCAGCACCGCAGGCCCACCCAGGGCAAGCCCTGCATCGAAGACCGGCAGCACCTGGCCGCGATGCGCCACGATATGCGCGTGGTCAGGGCCTGGCACCGGCAGAACCGGCGGCAGCACCGCCTCCACCTCCAGCGCCGGCAGGGCGAAACGGATGCCGCCCGCAGTGCAGAACAGCAGCGGCAGGCTGGGTGGCTCAAGCCGAGGCGCAATGCTGGGTGCCAGCGGTGCCAGGACCCAGGCGCCCTCGGGCAGCCATTCGGTGCCGCCCGCGGCGGGATCGGGGCGCAACTCGGCACAACCCAGCCCGATCAGCCGCCCCTCCAGGCGCAGCACCGCCAGCAGGCTCTGCGGCTGCGGCCCCTCCAGCACCAGCACCGCAGCCCCGGCCATAGCCAGGCCCAACACGCCTGGCGGCGCAAAGGCCAGGGGCTGCACCTCCGGCCAGGGCAGCACGCGCTCCAAGGCGGCGCGCGGCACCAGCACATCCGCGGCTGCACCACGTAGCAAGCGCATGCCCGGCATGGCGCCCAGGGCGGTGGTGGTGGCGGTGGCGGTGGCGCGCGGCGTCAAGGGGCCGCCCGCCGCGGCGGGCGGTGGCGGGTTGGGGCCGGCGGGCGGCGGCACGGCACCCGGTGCCGCTTCGGCAATCAACGCCGCACCATCGAAATGCCACAGCGTGCCGGGCCATTCCGCGACGCCATCGGCATCATGCACCGGCCAGGCGGCGCCATCGACAAAGCCGACCCAGCCGCCGGGCATGCGGCGCAGCAGCGGTGGCTGTTCCAGGCGCTCAGCCATGGTAGAACACCGCCAAGCCGGCGGGCCGGAAGGCACCGCCCGGCGCGCTATCGGTCACTCCCAGCGCCAGCATCCCGCCCGGCAGCAGCCGCTCCGTCAGGCCGGTCACTACCTGCCCTCGCGCCACGTTATCCATATATATTAATACATTACGACACAGGATCACATCAAAATCGCCCAAACTCGCTGGCAATTCCAGCAGGCTCGCACGTTCGAAACGCACAATGGCGCGCAGGCTCGGATGCAAAAATGGCTTGCCGCCCTCGCCCTCCAACCAAGCCCGATACTGGGCTGGCACGCTGGCCAGCGGCGCGCCAAGGCGCAGGCCTATTCCCCCCTCCGCCGCGCTGCGCAGCGCCGGGCGGCTGACATCCACCCCAACCACCTCGACAGCAGCGCCAGGGGCATGGGCACGTGCCTGATGCAGGCCGATGGCGGCCAGGGTAAAGGCCTCCTCCCCGGTGGCACAGCCGGCCGAAAGTAGGCGCAGCGCCCGCCCCTCGGCACGCGCCCGGAGCAGCAGCGGCGGCAGGCGCCGCTCGATGAGTTCCAGCTGGGCCGGGCTGCGGAAGAGCTGCGTCTCCTGCACCGTGACGGCATCAGGCAAGGCCGCCCAATTCGCATCCCCAAGCAGGGGTTGGGCCGGCAGCTTGGCCAAAAGTGCCGCAGCGCGTTCCAGCCGGGACTCGAGCACCGGTGAGGGCGCCAACCCCGCCAACGTCCGAAGCCCGGCCTGCGCATGTTGCAATGCGTGGCCGGCCAATATGCCCGGCCGGGACAGCGATCTAGGCCGCCACGGCCTCGGCCAGTGTGGCGTAGGACGGGATGATCTTATCGAAGCCGCTGATCTCGAAGACCTCACGCACCGCAGGCTGCAGGCCAACGAGGGAATAGGCCGCCCCCTTCGCCTTGGCCTCCTTGGCGAGCTTCAGCAGGATGCGAAGCCCAGCGGAGCTGACATAGCGCACCTGCGTCATGTCCAGCACCATACCAGGGGCGGCAAGCATCCCGATCAGCGTGGCCTCAGCCTCGGCAGCCGTTGCGGTGTCGAGCCGCCCTTCGAGGGTAGCGACGTTCAGCGCGCCAGATTTGGATGAAGTGATCTGCATGGTGATATCCTGTGGAATGGTGGACGCAAGTCTGCCGTTATTCGGCCGCGGCATCCAGGGTGATGGTGAAAATGTTGTGGCCACCCTCGCGCCGCCAATGCGAACTCGATGCCAGTTTCTCGACGAAATGCACACCCAGGCCACCCAGCGCACGCTCCTCGAGGCTGGCACTGGTGTTGGCCTCACCGCGGCCCAGCGGGTCGTATTCCGGCCCGTCATCGGTCAGGGTGAAGGTCACCGCATCCGGCCCGCGCGACACATCCACGGCGAAGAAGGTAGCGCCACGGGCATGCATCACCACATTCGCGGCCAACTCATCGGCCAGCAGCACAAGGCGAGAGGCGGCTTTCATCGGCAATTCCTGCGCCTCGGCATAGGCTTCCAGCGCGTCGAGAAGCGTGGTCACTTGGGCTGCCTCGGGCGCGAGGCGCAGATGAAGCGTATCGGTCACGGTGCGCAGCCTTCCTCAAGCAACATGGCTTCGACGAGCGCTTCGGCCACACCATCGGCGGTATAGGCAGCACCGGCCTGGCGGAACAGCACGAAGCGCAGCGCACCATCGCGCGCCTTCTTGTCGGCCCGCATGCGAGCAATCAGGGTGGCGGCGGAAAAGCCCCTGGGCAGGTCGCGGATGCGGGCAGGCAGGCCCACCGCCTCCAGATGGCTCAACACCCGCCCCGGCCATTCCTGTGAACACTGCCCCAGCCTGGCCGAGAGCATCGCCGCCAGGCCCAGGCCGATGCCCACCGCCTCACCATGCAGCAGCGAGCCGTCATAGCCGCATTCGGCCTCCAGCGCATGGCCGAAGGTGTGGCCCAGATTGAGCAGGGCGCGGCCACCATCCGACGCCTCCTCAAACTCATCGGCCACCACCACGGCGGATTTCAGCTTGCAGGATTCCAGCACCGCATGGGTCAGCGCCGCCGGGTCACCGGCCATGGCGGCGGGGCCATGGGTCTCGCACCATTCCCAGAGCGCCCCCTGCAGCAGGCCGTGCTTGGCCACCTCCGCCCAGCCGGCGCGCAACTCGCGCAGCGGCAGGGTGGCCAATACCGCGGTGTCGGCCAGCACCGCGCGGGGCTGGTGGAAGGCGCCCAGCAGGTTCTTGCCCTGCGCCGTATTGATGCCGGTCTTGCCGCCCACCGAGCTATCCACCTGGGCCAGCAGCGTGGTGGGGCATTGCACGAAAGGCAGGCCGCGCAGGATGGTGGCGGCGGCGAAACCGGCCAGATCACCCACTACGCCACCACCCAGCGCCACCACCGCCATCCGGCGGTCTGGCCGCGTGGCCAGAATGGCCTCCACCACCCGCTGATACTGCGCCATGGATTTGGCCCCCTCGCCCGGCGGCACCAGGCATTCCAAGGCGATGCTGAAGCCAGCCTCGGTCAAGCCGGCGCGCAGCGTGGGCAGGTGCAGCGCCGCCACCGCCTCATCAGAGATAATGGCCACGCGCTTGCCGGGCAGGGCGTCGGCCAAATGCGAACCAGCGCGGCCCAGCAGGCCCGGGCCCACCAGCACATCATAGCCCCGCCGGCCCAGCGGCACCGGCAGGCGAGCGGGGGGACGATGGCTCAGCACCGCCTGTTCCACCCGTTTCGTTGTGGTTTCGGGATGTTCATCCACACATTCGATCACGATATCAGCCTCGGCGAACAGAGGATGGCGGGCCTCGGCCAGCCGTTCCAGCACCTCGGCCGGGTTCTTGTTGAGAAACAGCGGCCGATGCTCCCGCCCCGCGACACGGCGCAGCAGAACGGGCATGGCACAGCGCAGCCAGACGGTGATGACCGGCGCCGCCTTGATGGCGGCACGGGTGCCTGGGTCGGCAAAGGCGCCGCCGCCAGTGGCCAGCACCATGCCCCCACCCGCCGCCGCCTGGCTCATCAGCCGGGTGATCACCCGCCTCTCGCCATCACGGAAATGCGCCTCGCCATAGCGGGCAAAGATCTCGGTGATGGGAATGCCGGCGGCCGCCTCGATTTCGGTATCGGCATCGAGGAATGGCAGATGCATCCGCGCGGCCAGACGCTTGCCGATGCTGGTCTTGCCGGCACCGGGCATGCCCACCAGCACAATGGTGGGCGGCATCGAAATTTCAGGCAGGGGCGATTCCTGCGGGACCAGGTTGCGTGACACGACACAGACGGTCTAGCACAGGCTTGCTCCCCTACCGAAAGGATCACCCCGCAAAAATGTTCCGCCGCCCGCTTCTGCTGGTCGTCCTGCTGCTGTCAGGCCTGGGCGTGCTCGGTGTGCTGGGCCTCGCGGCCTTCCCGCCAGGCGCCGTTCCCGTCCCGGTTGAGCGCGTGCTGCCCAATGAACGTTTCCAGGTGAGGTGATGGCGGCCGCGCCGGCAGCCCGCCTGCTGGAGATGTTTCTCGACATGCTGGCCGCCGAGCGGAATGCAGCCCGCAATACCCTGCTGGCCTATCGTGCCGATCTGGTTGATTTTCTCTCCCAGCACGGCGCCGATGCGCAGGCAGGTGATTGTCGCGCCCATCTCGCCGGGCTCGCCGCCGCCGGCCTCTCAGCCCGCAGCCAGGCGCGAAAACTCTCCGCCATGCGGCAATTCTTCCGCTTCCTGGCGCGCGAGGGCCTGCGCGGCGATGACCCGACCGAGTTGCTGGACAGCCCCCGCCTGCCCGCCTCCCTGCCCAAGGCCCTCAGCGAGGCCGAGGTGGCGGCGCTGATCGAGGGGGCCGCAAAACTCTCGGCTGCGCATGCGCCCCTGGCGGTGGCGGCGATCGAATTGCTCTATTGCTCCGGCCTGCGTGCCAGCGAATTGGTGACCCTGCCGCCGGGCGCTATGCGCGCCGATAGCCCGCTCATCGCCGTGCGCGGCAAGGGCGGCAAGGAGAGGCTGGTGCCCATCTCCGAGCGCGCGCGCGCGGCGGCGGCCGCGGCGCATGGCGGCATGCAACACCGTGGCAAGGGCCGGCCGGTGGCAGCGCGCTACCTCTTTCCTGCCCGAGGCAAGCAGGGCCATCTCACCCGCCAAGCGCTGGGGCTGCTGCTGAAGGAGGCGGCGCTGGCCGCCGGCCTGGCGCCCGAGCGGGTCTCGCCACACGTGCTAAGGCACTCATTTGCATCGCATTTGCTGGGGCGCGGGGCGGATCTGCGCAGCCTGCAAATCCTGCTCGGCCATGCCGATATCACCACCACCCAGGTCTATACCAAGGTGCTGGAGGAACGCCTGCGCGCCCTTGTGGAGGCGCATCATCCCCTGGCGGCGGAAAGCCCGGGCAAAGGGCGGGGCGCGCCAGGACGCTGATCCCCCATTTCAATACGCCGGGGCAGGGTTTACACGCGGGCCATGATTCTCCTCACCCCTGGCCCGGTGCAGACCGCGCCGCAAACCCGCGCCGCCATGGCCCAGGACATTGCCCCCTGGGACAATGATTTCCGCGCCGTCTATGCCCGCATCCGCGAGAGGGTTCTGGCCCTGGCCGGCGGCGTGCCGGGGGAGCATGCCTGCCTGCCGCTGCAAGGGGCGGGGCATTTCATCGTCGAAGCCGCCATACGCTCCCTCGTGCCCGCGGGTGGGGCCATCATCGTGCCGATGAACGGCGCCTATGCCGAGCGCGTGCTGCTGCTGGCGCGCGGGGCGGGCTGGGTGGCGCATGCATGGCCGGTGCCCGACACACGCGGCGTCACCGCCGAGGATGTCGAGGCGGCCTTCGCAGCGCACCCAGAGGCCACGCATTTCGCCACCGTCTACAGCGAAACCGGTGCTGGCATCGTCAATCGCCCCGAGATCATCGGCCCGGTGCTGCGCGCCCTGGGCAAGCGCCTCATTCTGGACGCCGTCTCCGCCTTCGGCGCGCTGCCATTTTCCATGGAAGATCACCCGGAATGCGACGCCGTGGTCTTCACCTCCAATAAATGCATCGAGGGCCTGCCCGGCATCGCCTTTTGCGTGGCGCGGGTGGATGCGCTGGAACAGGGCCGCGCGGGCTCCTGGAGCCTCGATTTGTGGGAAATCCTCAATATCGCGCTGAAGAGCGGCTGGGGCAGCTTTCGCTTCACGCCGCCGGTGCAGGCGCTGGCCGCCTTCGACGTGGCGCTCGACCTCTTCGATGCCGAGGGCGGCCAGCCCGCCCGCCTCGCCCGCTACCGCGAAAATATGCGCATCCTCTATGAGGGCGCGCTGAAACTCGGCCTGCGACCCTATGTGGACCAGGCCGAGCAGGGGCCGATCATCGTCACCCTGCACCAGCCGCCGGGGTTTGACCTGCAAGGCTTCGTCGATGCGCTCAAGGCGCGCGGCGTGCTGATCAGCAATTTCTACACCACCAAGACACCCAGCATCCGCATTGGCTGCATCGGCGCCATTACCAATGCCGAGATGACCCAGGCCGTGGCCATCATGGGCGAGGTGCTGGCAAGCACCACCCCGGCCGGCTGATGGCCGCCCTGGCCAGCATGACCGGCTTCTCCCGCGAGAGCGGGGTGCTGCCGACGGATAGCACCCATTACGTCTGGGAATTGCGCAGCGTGAATGGCCGGGGCCTCGATATCCGCCTGCGCCTGCCCGCGGGCATGGATGCGCTGGAACCGGCATTGCGTGAGGCCGCGGGCAAACGGCTCAAGCGCGGCAATATTCAGGCCGGCCTCGCCCTAAAGCTGGAGGCGCGCCCCGCCCTGGCGCTGGACCGCGCCACGCTGGATCGCATGCTGGCCCTCGCATTGGAGGTGGCCGCGCGCATTCCCGGCAGCGAGCCACCCCGTGCCGAGGCGCTGCTCTCCCTGCCCGGCGTATTGCGGGCCGAAGCCACCGAACCCGATGAGGCGGCACAGGCCGCCCAGCACGCCGCCATCCTCGCCGCCTTCCTCCGCGCACTCGACGGGCTGGTCGCGGCCCGCGCGGCGGAGGGTGAGCGGCTGCGGGTCATCCTCGCCGCCCTGCTCGATGAGATCGCAACCCTCTGCGCCGAGGCCGCGCGTGAGGCTGTGGGCCAGCCGCATGCCCAGCGCGCCCGATTGCTGGAAAACCTCGCAGCCCTGCTCGATGGCGATATGCGCGGCAAAATCCCCGAGGAGCGGCTGGCGCAGGAGGTGGCGCTGCTCGCCCAACGCTCCGATGTGCGCGAGGAACTCGACCGGCTGAACGCCCATCTCCACGCCGCGCGAAAATTGCTGGAGGAGGGCGAGGGCGCCGGCCGCAAGCTCGATTTCCTCACCCAGGAATTCGTCCGCGAGGCGAATACCCTGTGCAGCAAATCCGCCTCGGTGGCGCTGACCCGCACCGGCCTCGCGCTCAAGGCGGCCATCGAGCGGTTGAAGGAACAGGCGGCCAATGTCGAGTGAGCCACCCCCGCGGCGCGGCCTCTGCCTGGTGCTCTGCGCCGCATCGGGGGCGGGGAAATCCTCACTCTCCCGCGCGCTGCTGGACAGCGAGGCTGAACTGGCCCTCTCCGTCTCTGCCACCACCCGCGCGCCGCGCCCGGGCGAGCAGGAGGGCGTGCATTACTTCTTCCGCAGCGTGGCGCAATTCCAGGCCATGGTCGCCGCTGGCGAAATGCTCGAACATGCTGAGGTATTCGGCCGCTTCTACGGCACCCCCCGTGCCCCGGTGGAGACAGCCCTGGCGCAGGGCCGCGACGTGCTGTTCGACATTGACTGGCAGGGCCATTTGCTGCTGCGCGCGGCATTGCCCGCCGATGTGGTCTGCATCCATCTCCTGCCGCCCAGCCTGGCCGAGCTGGAACGCCGCCTCGCCACCCGGGGCCAGGATGACGCCGCCGAGATCGCCCACCGCATGGCGGCGGCACGCAGCGAAATCGCCCATTGGACGGATGCCGACCATGTGCTGGTCAATCATGATTTCGCCGCAACCGTAGCGGCGGTGCGCGCCATCCTGCAGGCCAGCCGCAGCGCCGTTCACCGCCAGCCCGGCATGGCCGGCTTTGTCGATGGGTTGATCGCCGGCTGATGGGCCAGGTGCTGGATGTGGTGGCGCCGGTCTTCGCCATCATCGCGGCGGGTTTTCTGGCCCATTGGCGCGGGATGATCGGCAAAGCCGGCATCGCGGGCCTCAACAGCTTCGCCTTTGCGGTGGCCACACCCGCGCTGCTCTTCGCCTCGGGCACGGCGGGGCATAGCGGTGGCGGCTGGGCCGGGTTGGTATTTTTTACCGCGGCCTTCGCGGTCTATGGCGGGGTATTGCTGGCCGGGCGCTGGCGGGGCTGGAGCCTGCGCCGCAGCGGGCCCATGGCGCTGGACGCCACCTTCGGCAATACGGTGATGATGGGCATTCCACTCATCCTGGCCGCCTATGGCCAGCAGGGGCTGTCGATTTTACTGGTCATCATCGCGCTGCATTCCCTGCTGCTGCTGACCACGGCGACAGTGGTTTCGGAACTCGCGCAAAACGCCCAGGCGCGAAAATGGCTGCTGCTGCGCGTCAGCATTCTGGGCGTGATGCGCAACCCTATCGTGATGGCCGTGCTCTCGGCGCTGGTCTGGAGCACGCTGGGGCTGCCAGTGCCTGATTGGCTGCGAAGAGCGCTGAATTTGGTGGGCGCGGCCACGCCGGGTGTGTCGCTCTTCTGCCTGGGCGCCTCGCTGGTAGGCTTCAACCTGGCGGCGGGCTGGCGGCAGATGAGTGTCACGGTGGTGGCCAAGCTGCTGCTGCTGCCGGCGATGGTGTTCTGCCTGTGCCGGCTGCTGGGGCTTTCA
>NZ_JBBARU010000081.1:0-14121 GCF_040399605.1 Rhodovarius sp.
GCCCGTTTTATTTGTAAGGGATCATTGAGTATACATTAATATTTAAATTTTATATAATTGTCTAGAAAACGTTTTTAGAATATTAATGTTATATAATTGAATAATTAAATGAAGGTGCAGGAAACTAAGTTTCCTGCTGGGGTGCTCGAGGGGTAAAGCCCCTCGATCTTATATCCCCTCGCCGCATCCAGGCTCAGCGCAATTGAGCGCGCAGCACGTGTTTCTGAATTTTGCCGGTGCTGGTCTTGGGCAATTCCTGGAAGATCACTCGTTTGGGCACCTTGAAGCCGGCGAGGGTGGTGCGGCAATGCGTCACGATGTCTTCGGCGGTGGCGCCATGCCCTGGGCGCAGTTCGATGAAGGCGCAGGGCACTTCGCCCCATTTCTCGTCCGGGGCGGCGACCACGGCGGCGAGGGCCACGGCGGGGTGCTTGAAGAGGGTGTCTTCTACCTCAATCGAGGAGATGTTCTCGCCACCTGAGATGATGATGTCCTTCGAGCGGTCCTTCAACTGGATATAGCCATTGGGATATTTCACCGCGAGGTCACCGGTGTGGAACCAGCCGCCGGCGAAGGCCGCCTGGGTGGCGGGGGCGTCCTTCAGGTAGCCTTTCATCACCACATTGCCGCGCATCATCACCTCACCCATCGAGACGCCATCGGCGGGCACCGGCGCCATGATCTCCGGGTCCATCACATCGAGGCCTTCCAGCGCCTGGTAGCGCACGCCTTGCCGCGCCATGAGGGCCGCCTGGTCCGAATTGGGCAAACCATCCCATTCGGCCTGCCATTCATTGACGACGGAGGGGCCATAGACCTCGGTCAGCCCATAGACATGCACGACTTTGAAGCCGGCCTCCTTCATGGCGAAAAGCACGGCCTCGGGCGGGGGGGCGCCGGCGGTGATGAAATTGACCTGTTGGGTGAGGGTGGGTTTTTCCGCCTCCGGCGTGGCCAGCAGCGTGCTCATCACGATGGGCGCGCCGCACATATGGCTCACCTTGTGTTCATCCATCAGCGCCCACATTGCGCCCCCGCGCACGGCGCGCAGGCAGACATGGGCGCCGGCCAGGGCGGTGATGGTCCAGGGGAAGCACCAGCCATTGCAATGGAACATCGGCAGCGTCCAGAGATAGGCCGGGTGCCGGTTCATATCGCCCGAGAGTACATTGCCGGTGGCCAGCAGATGGGCGCCGCGATGGTGGTAGACCACGCCCTTGGGGCGCCCTGTGGTGCCTGAAGTGTAGTTCAGGGCGATGGCGTCCCATTCATCTTCCGGCAGTGGCCAGGCGAAGTGTTCTGACCCCTCGGCCAGCAGGGCTTCGTAATCCAGCCCGCCCAGGCTCGCATCATGCGGCGCGGTGTGGTCGTTCACCTCGATGATGGTGGGGCGGTTGGTGCAATGGGCGAGGGCGGCGGTGAGGGTGGGGAGGAATTCACGGTCGATGATGATGATCTTCGCCTCGCCATGGTCGAGAATATAGCCGATGGTCGTGGCATCGAGGCGGGTATTGATGGCGTTGAGCACGCAGCCGGCCATGGGCACGCCGTAATGGCATTCCAGCATTTCGGGGATATTGGGCAGCATGGCCGCCACCGTATCGCCGCGCCGGAGGCCGCGCTGGTGCAGCGCATGGGCAAGTTGCACGCAGCGGGCGCGCAATTGGGCGTAGTTGCGGCGGATTGTGCCATGCACCACGGCAATGCGCTCAGGATGCACGGCGGCCGCGCGTTCGAGGAAGAGCAGGGGGGTGAGCGGCTGGTGATTGGCCGGGCCGCGTTCCAGCCCCGTGTCATACATGCTCATCTTATTTGTCCTGCCATTGCGGGGCGCGTTTTTCGAGGAAGGCGCCAATGCCCTCCTTCGCATCCTCGGCCATCATATTGTCCACCATCACCGCGGCGGCCTGGGCATAGGCTTCCGGCAGGGCGCAGCCGGCCTGGGCGTTGAAGCCGGCCTTGCCCATGCGGATGGTGAGTTGGGAGCGCGCGGCAATGCCCTCGGCCAGGGCGAGCGCGGTGGCGCGTGCATCCGCTGCCACGCGGTTGAGCAGGCCCATGGCGCGGGCTTCCTCGGCCTCGACCATGCGGCCGGTCAGCAGCATGTCCATCGCGGCGCGGCGGCCGATGGCGCGGGAGATTGCCACGGCGGGGGTGGAGCAGAACAGGCCGATATCCACGCCGGGGGTGCAGAAGCGCGCATTGGGGGTGGCCACGGCCAGGTCGCAACTGGCCACGAGTTGGCAGCCGGCGGCGGTGGCCACGCCCTCCACGGCGGCGATGACGGGCTGCGGTAGATGGACCACCGCCTGCATGACGCGGGCGCAGGCCGCCATGGCCTGGGTGTAGAAGCCGCGGCCGCCATCGGCATCGGCGCGATGGGCGCGCATTTCCTTCAGGTCATGGCCGCTGGAGAAGACCGGGCCCTCGGCGGCGAGGATGACGCAACGCGTGTCGGAGGTGGCGATATCGGCCAGCGCTGCCTCCAGCGCGGTGAGCATCTCCAGGCTTAGTGCATTGCGCGCGGCGGGGCGGTTGAGGACCAGCCATTCCACGCCGGTTTCGGTGCGGTGGCGGCTTAGCATCCCAGTACTGCCTTGATTTCATCGAGAATGGCGGGGTCGTCGATGGTGGGGGGTACGGCGTATTCCTCCCGGTCGGCGATTTTGCGCAGGGTCTGGCGGAGGATTTTGCCCGAACGGGTCTTGGGCAGGCGGGCGACCACGCGGGCCTCGCGGAAGGCGGCGACGGGGCCGATATGCTCGCGCACGCGGGCGACGAGTTCGGCGGTGACCGTCTCATTGGGTTTGTTCACGCCGGCTTTGAGGACCACAAGGCCGAGCGGTGCCTGGCCTTTCAGGGCATCGGCCACGCCGATCACCGCGCATTCTGCGATATCGGGATGGCCGGAGAGGACTTCTTCCATCTGGCCGGTGGAGAGGCGATGGCCGGCGACATTGATGATGTCATCGGTGCGGCCCATCACCCAGACATAGCCATCCTCATCCACCATCCCGGCATCGGAGGTGTCGTAATAGCCGGGGTAGTGCTCCAGATAGGCCTCGCGGAAGCGCTCGGGCGCTTGCCATAGCGTGTTGAGGCAGCCGGGCGGCATGGGGAGTTTGATGGCCAGGGTGCCCATGGTGCCGGGGGGGAGTTCGTGGCCGGCCTCATCGACTGCCACGACATCAAAGCCCGGGCTGGCCTTGCCGCCGCTGCCCAGACGGGCAGGGAAGAGGCCGAGGCCGCGAAAGGCGCCGGTGATGGGCCAGCCGGTCTCGGTCTGCCACCAATGGTCGATCACCGGGCGGGCGAGCAGGGTTTCGGCCCATTGCGCCGTATCGGGGTCACAGCGCTCGCCGGCGAGGAAGAGGGCTTCGAGGCGCGACAGGTCGTATTGCGCCAGCAGCGCGCCCTTGGGGTCCTCTTTCTTGATGGCGCGGATGGCGGTGGGGGCGGTGAAGAGCAGCTTCACCTGGTGCTCGGCGCAGACGCGCCAGAAGGCGCCGGCATCGGGCGTGCCCACCGGTTTGCCCTCGTAGATCAGCGTGGTGCAGCCGGCGAGGAGCGGCGCATAGACAATGTAGCTGTGGCCCACCACCCAGCCGACATCGCTGGCCGACCACATGACATCGCCGGGCGAGAGCCCGTAGATCATCGGGATGCTGTGATGCAGCGCCACGGCATGGCCGCCATTTTCGCGGACAATGCCCTTGGGCTTTCCCGTGGTGCCGCTGGTGTAGAGAATATAGAGCGGGTGGGTGGCCTCGACCGGGACGCAGGGATGCGGGGTTGCCGTGGCCAGGGCGGTTTCGAAATCCACATCGCGCGGGCCCATTGCGGCCTGTTCCTGCGGGCGTTGCAGCAGCAGGGTGAAAGCGGGTTTATGCGCGGCGATGTCCAGGGCGGCGTCGAGGAGGGGCTTGTAATGCACCACGCGGGCGCCCTCGATGCCGCAACTGGCGGTGATGACGGCCACGGGCTGCGCGTCATCGATGCGCGCGGCGAGCTCGGCCGAGGCGAAGCCGCCGAAGACCACCGAATGCACCGCACCGAGGCGGGCGCAGGCCAGCATGGCCATCAATGCCTCGGGCAGCATGGGCATATAGATGATGACGCGATCGCCTTTGCCCACGCCGCGTGCGGCCAGGGCGCCGGCGAGTTTTTCGACGCGTGCGAGCAGTTCGGCATAGGTGTAGCGCGCCTGGGTGGCGGTGACCGGGCTGTCATAGATCAGCGCGGTATCGGCGCCGCGCCCGGCCAGAACATGCCGGTCGAGCGCATTGTGGCAGGTGTTGAGCCAGCCATCGGCGAACCATAGCCCGTAACTGCCCTGGTCGGGGAAGAAGGCGCGGCTGGGCGGGCGGTGCCAGTCCAGCCCCGCCGCCGCGGCCATCCAATAGGCCTCGTTATCCGCGGCCCAGCGGGCGCGGGTTGCATCATAGCCGGCGGTTGTCCCGTCCATGGCCCGTTATCCTCCCTCGGTGGCTGTCAGATCCGGTGCATGCCGCCGCTATCGACATCCAGCACTGTACCATTGATCGAGGCGCCGCGGGGGCTGGCGCCGAAGACGGCGAGTTCGGCGATTTCACGCGGTTCGATGGGCCGGCCGAGCGGCAGGCCGGTCAGGGTTTCGCGCCAGCGCTCGGCATCGCCCAGTTTCTGCGCCGCGTTGAAGCGGGCCTGGGTTTCCATGCGGTCGGTTGCCGTGACTGCCGGGTTGATGCCGAAGACGCGGACCTTGTCGTTCTGGGTCTGCCCGCCAAGGGCGTGGGTGAAGGCGATGAGGGCTGCATTGCCCGCCGCACCCGCGATATAGCCGCCCTTCGGTGCCCGGCCGGCCATGCCGATGATGTTGACGATCACGCCCGATTTGCGCGCCAGCATGGCGGGCAGGAAGAGCTGGCAGAGATGGATATAGCCGAAGACCTTCAGGTCCCAGGCGGCTTTCCAGCGTTCCACCGAGATATCGGCGATGCCGCCCGAGGGAATGGCGCCGGCATTATTCACCAGGATATCGGCATCGGGCGCCATGGCGTGGAGTTTTTCGCGCTCCGCATCGGCCGAGAGATCGGCCGCCAGCACCCGCACGCCCACCTGGAAGCGCGCGCGCAGGCTGGCCGCGGCGGTATCGAGCACCGCGGGGTCACGGGCGGAGAGCAGCAGGTCGCAGCCTTCGGCGGCAAAGGCCTCGGCGCAGGCCAGGCCAATGCCCTTGCTGCCGCCGGTGATCACGACGGTCTTGCCGCGCAGTTCCATATCCATGGTCGTCACTCCCTTGTGTGGAGTGAGCGTATCGCCTCTGCCGGCACCGCAAAACCCCTGGCGGCGCCGAGCGCCGCCCGCACCGCCACGCCGGCCACGACATGCCGACCATCGGGCAGCAGCGCGATCAGGGGGGCGCCTGAGGCGCCGCGCGTGGCGGAGCAGTCATGCGCCAGCAATGATGGGGCCTTGGGCTGGCGCAGCATGGCTCCGGCCCGGCAATCGGTATCGGCCAGGATGACCTCTGGCCTGTCCTGCTGATAGCCGCCCAGCATCAAGGGCGTGCCGGGCGGAATGCCACCCTGCCAGAGCGGCAGCATGGGCCCGTGCAGGGGCTGGGCCAATTCGATGATCGCCCAATCCGCCCCCGCCGGGCCATTTGTCGCGGGGTTGAAGCCATCGCCGACATGATAGGCACGTGCCTCGGCAGCGGCTTGGAACCAGCCCATGCGGTAGCCCAGCAGGAAGCGCAGTGAGCGGGGCTGCACGAAATTGGCGGTGCGCGGCGCCACCAGGCAATGCGCTGCCGTCAGCACCCTATCCGGCGCGATGAGCGTGCCGGTGCAGCGATTGCCCAGGCCGGTTTGCACCCGCCCCAGGGCTGACCAGGGCCGGGCGGGCTGTGGCAGCAGCACCCGCCTGTCTTCCCCGCCGATGCCAGGCAGGGTGCTGGGGGGGATGCGCGGGGGTTCTTCCGCCGCTGCGGGGCCTGCCAGCAGCAATAGCAGGGGCAGGATCAGCCGCATGGGGATGGGCTGCTCAACGCCGGTGCCAGAGGGGCCGCCAGCCCGGAGGCTCAGGCCGCGAGTTCATACTCCACCTCGGGCACATAGGTCGCGCATTCCTTGCCGAGCAGCGATGAGAAGAGCACGAAGCGCTCCACCATCACCGGCTCGGCGCGGAACAGATTGTGCCGCTGGACATATTCGATGAGTTTGGCCGGGGCGACCGCATCGCTGCGGGCGAGGGTGACATGGGGGGTGAAGCGCTTGCGCTCCGGCTGCAGGCCGACCCTTTGCATCGCCGTCTCCACCTTGTTCTGCAAATGGCTCAGCGCGTCATTGCGCTCGGCGCAGACATGGATGGATTGGATGCGGCCCTGTTTCTCGAACGTGCCCAGGCCATGCAGGGAGAGGGAGAAGGGCCGGGCGCGAATGCCGGCCAGGGCTTCGTCCACCTCCTCGGCCTGCCAATTCTGCACCTCGCCGATGAAGCGCAAAGTCAGGTGGTAATTCTCCGGACGGATCCAACGCGCGCCCGGCACGCCCATGGCGATGGCGGAAAGCTGCTGGATCAATTCCTCTGGCAGGGCCAGGGCGACGAAAAGACGCAGGGGCATGGGGCAGGCTCCCACCGATTCGGTGACCATAATGCCGCTCAGGGGCGGAGTTGGTCCAGCAGGGTTTGTGTGACAGGTGATAGTCTTTCCACCATCACCCGCACCCCGGCCTGGTTGGGGTGAATGCCATCCGGCTGGTTCAGGGCGGCGATTCCCGCCACGCCCTCCAGCAGGAAAGGGTAGAACAGCATGCCCGGCCGCTGCGCTGCCAGGGCGGTGAAGATGGCGGCGAATTCCCGGCCGTAATCGGCGCCCAGATTGGGCGGCGCGATCATGCCCGCGAGCAGGGTGGGGATGCGCCTGGCGGCCAGTTTATCGAGAATCCCGGCCAGATTGGCCCGGCTGGCGGCGGGTGGCAGCGCCCGCAGCCCGTCATTGCCGCCCAGCGCCACGATGGCCGCCTGGGGGTTTTCCGCCAGCGCCCAGTCGATCCGCGCCAGGCCGCCGGCGGTGGTGTCGCCGGAGACCCCGGCATCAAGGATGCGCACGGGCCTGCCGGCCGCCACCAGGGCCGCCTGCAATTGCGCCACGATGCCCTGGCCCGGCGGCAGGCCATAGCCGGCGGTGATGCTGTCCCCCAGCATCAGCAGCCTAATGGGCGTTTGCGCAAACGCCGGAAATACAGAGAAACCGATCGCGGCCTTTTGCAGCGCAGCACGGCGCCCATATCTGCCAACCATGGACATCCAGCCACAAACCCCTGCGCTGATCGAGGCGCATAACCTCCAATTTGAAGTGGTGGGGGCGGCGGGGCGCGTCAACATCCTGCGCGGGGTCAATCTGCGCATCGGTGCCTCCGAGGTGGTGGGCATTGTGGGGCCATCCGGCTCGGGCAAGACCTCGCTTTTGATGCTGCTGGCCGGGTTGGACCGTGCCAGCGGCGGCACCTTGCAGGTGGGCGGCCATGTGCTGGCTGGGATGGATGAGGATGCGCTGGCGCGGTTTCGCCGCGACGAGGTGGGGATTGTCTTTCAGTCCTTCCATCTGGTGCCGACGATGACGGCGCTGGAAAACACCGCCCTGCCGCTGGAATTCGCCGGCGATGACCAGGCGGCGAGCCGGGCCCAGTCGGCGCTGGAGGCGGTGGGGCTGGGGCATCGCATTCATCACTATCCGGGCCAGCTTTCGGGCGGCGAGCAGCAGCGTGTGGCGGTGGCCCGGGCTTTTGTGGCGCGCCCGAAGCTGATTCTGGCCGATGAACCCACCGGCAATCTGGACCGCGCGACCGGCCTCGCGGTGATGGAACTGCTATTCTCGCTGCGGGAGACACTCGGCACCACGCTGGTGCTGATCACCCATGACCCGGCGCTGGCCGCGCGCTGCGACCGGCAATTGCGGATGGAAGACGGAAAGTTGGTGGAGGATTTTTCCGAGGTTCCGGCCGAATGAACAATATTTGGCTTGGCCTGAAGCTGGCCCGGCGGGAATTGCGCGGCGGCACCCGGGGCTTGCGCATTGTGCTGGCCTGCCTAGCGCTGGGGGTGGCGTCGATTGCGGCGGTGGGCTCGCTGCGGGCCGCCATTCAGGCCGGGTTGCAGGCGGATGGCGCCCGGCTGCTGGGGGGCGATTTTGAGATTCGCGGCGGCTACCAGCCAGTGCCGCCGGAGCCCATCGCCTGGGCTGTGGCGCGTGGCGCGGTGCCCAGCACCATCCTGCTGACCCGCGCCATGCTGGTGGCGCCGAGCAGCGAGCGGATGCTGGTGGAACTCAAGCTGGTGGATGCGGCCTATCCGCTATTTGGCGCATTGCGCCTGGAGCATGGCAGGTTGGAGCGCGGCGCCGTGGCGGTGGAGCCCTCGGTGATGGAGCGGCTGGGGCTGGCCATTGGTGATGAGGTGCGGCTGGGCGAGGCGCGGCTGCGTCTGGCCGCCACCATTGCCGAGGAGCCGGACAAGGTGGCCTCGCCCACCATTTTCGGCCCGCGCGCGATGATCAACCTCGCTGATCTGCCGGCGACGCAACTCGCCCAGCCGGGCAGCCTGATCAATAATGAGGTCCGGTTTCGCCTGCCCGAGGGGGTGAATGCTGAGGGTTTTGTGGGTGCGTTGCGCGCGGCCTTTCCTGATGCGGTCTGGCGTTTGCGTATGGCGAGCCAGGCCGAGCCGGGGGTGAACCGGTTTTTGGATCGTGCAGCCTCTTTCCTGACTTTGGCGGGGCTGACCGCGCTGCTGGTGGGCGGCATTGGCGTGGCCACCGGGGTGCGGGCCTGGCTGGAGGCGCGTGGCCGCACCATTGCCACGCTGCGCTGCATGGGCGCGCCCGCCGGGGCGATTTTTGCCACGTATTTGTGGCAGGTTCTGGCGCTGGCGGTGCTGGGCACCGGCATGGGGCTGGTGGCAGGGTTTGGGTTGACGGTGTTGGCGGCCTGGGCGCTTTCGGCCGTCTTGCCGGTGCCGCCGGTGCTGCTGCCTTATCCGGCGCCGCTGGCGCTGGCGGCGCTGTATGGGTTGCTGACGGCGCTGGTGTTTTCGCTCTGGCCGCTGGGGCGGGCGCGGGAAATTCCCGGGGCGGCGCTGTTTCGGGACGGTTTTCAGCCCTCGCGCCGCTGGCCGCGGGCCTCGCTGGTGCTGCTCAATGGGGCGGCTTTGGCGGGGTTGGTGGCGCTGGTTGTGTTCACCGCTGAGCAGCCGCGCTTTGCCGCCGGGTTTTGTGCCGGGGCGGCGGCGGCGCTGGGGGTGTTTCGCCTGGGGGCCTGGGGGCTGATGGCGCTGGTTCGGCGCCTGCCGCGCGCACATAGCCCGGCCTGGCGGCTGGGGTTGGCCAATTTGTACCGGCCGGGTGCCGCCACGCCGATCATGGTGGTGGCGCTGGGTATTGGGCTGACCACGCTGGCGGCCATCGCGCAGATTCAGGGCAATCTCACTGCTGCCATTGGCAATGAAATGCCGGCGGCGGCGCCGAATTTCTTTTTCATCGACATCCAGCCCGCCCAGGTGGAGGGTTTTGATGCCTTGCTGCGGGCCAATCCGGCGGTGAGCGAAATGCGCCGCGTGCCGAGCCTGCGCGCCCGGGTGGTGGCGGTGAAGGGCGTGCCGGCTGAGCAGGTGCGGGTTTCGCCCGATAGCGCCTGGGCGATGAATGGTGATCGGGGCCTGACCTATACCGGGCCTATGCCGGAGGGTACGCGGCTGGTGGCCGGGGAATGGTGGCCTCAGGATTATCGCGGCCCGCCCTTGCTCTCCTTTGATGCGCAGATCGCTGCGGGTTGGGGGGTGAAGGTGGGGGATACCATCACCGTCAATGTGCTGGGGCGGGATGTGGTGCTGACCATTGCCAATCTGCGCCAGGTTGCGTGGCGGGGTTTGGGGATCAATTTCACCATGGTGGCCTCGCCGGGGCTGCTGGAGGCGGCGCCGCATACGCATATCGCCACGGTGCGGAACGATCCCAGCGCTGATTCGGCGCTGCTGCGGCAGGTGACGGATGCTTTTCCCAATGTGTCCGGCGTGCGGGTGCGGGAGATTCTTGAAGGGGTGGCGGCGCTGCTGGGCAAGCTGGGCGGGGCGCTTTCGGCCGTGGGGGGCGTGACGCTGCTGGCGGGCATGCTGGTGCTGGCGGGGGCGGTGGCGGCTGGGCAGGGGCGGCGGGTGCGCGAGGCGGTGGTGCTGAAGACGGTGGGCGCCACGCGGGGGCAGATCCGCGGTGCCTTTCTGGTGGAATTTGGTGTGCTGGGCCTGGCTTCGGGGCTGCTGGCGGCGGCGGCCGGCACTGCGGCGGCCTGGGCGGTGACCAGCTATATCATGCGCCAGGAATGGGTTTTCCTGCCCGGCACGCTGGCCGCCACGGTGCTGGGCTGCATGGCGCTCACCCTCAGTTTTGGCTATGTCGGCACTGCTCTTGCGCTGCGCGCCAAACCCGCGCCATTTCTGCGCAATGAGTGATCCGACAGAAGCCGATCTGCATTTCCTCCGCCGGGCCTTTGCCGTGGCGAGCGAGGCCCGGGCGCGTGGCGACCGGCCCTTTGGCGCCGTGGTGGTGGCCGATGGCGCCATTTTAATGGAGGGGCCGAGCCTGCAGGGCGCAGGCGGCGGGGGCAATCTGGCGCACAGTGAGATGGTGGCGCTGGGCCGGCTGCACATGGCCGGCATCTCACGAAAGACCCTGGCGCGGGCGACGATGTATTCCTCGGGCGAGCCCTGTGCGATGTGTTCCGCGGCGATTTTCTATGCCGGGATTGGCCGGATGGTGTATGGGCTGCGGGCCGAGGCGATTGCCGCCGCGCGCAATGCCCAGGCGCATACGGCGGGGCTTGGCCTCTCCTGCCGCCAGGTGTTGAGCGCCGCCGCCGCAGAGGTTGCGGTGCTGGGCCCTTTGCTGGAGGCCGAAGGGGCGGTGCCGCATGAGGGCTATTGGGTGGCGGGTGCGCCGTGACAGGCAGTGACAATTCGTCGCTTGATTTGGATTACGAAAACTCCATATAGTTAGGCACCCGGGGGCTGCGCCCTCATAGATAAGGAAATGATCGAGCCATGGCTCTTCAACCCGACTACCGCTTTGGCGCCGCGCCCGGCTGGGGCCGCACCTCTGCCGCTGATGCCGCCGCGATCGATGCGGGGCTGCGGGCCTATATGCTGCGGGTTTACAATTGGATGGCCAGCGGCCTGCTGCTGACCGCCATTGTTGCCTATGCCATTGCGGCCGTGCCCGAAGTGGCCTCGATGTTCTACACCGTGGTGCGCACGCCGCGCGGCATTGCCACGGCGCCGACCATTCTGGGCTATGTGGCGATGTTCGCGCCGCTGGCTTTCATTCTGGTGCTGAGCTTTGGCATCAACCGGCTGAGCAAGACCACCACCCAGGCGCTGTTCTGGGCCTTCTGCGCGGTGATGGGCGCTTCGATGTCCAACATCTTCGCGATCTACACCAAGACCTCGGTGGCGAGCACCTTCTTCGCCACCTCGGGCATGTTCGCCGTGATGAGCCTGTGGGGCTACACCACGGGCAAGGACCTGACCAAGATGGGCAGCGTCATGATCATGGGCCTGATTGGCATGCTGCTGGCCTCGGTGATCAACATCTTTCTGCAAAGCTCGGCTTTGGCCTTTGCGGTGAGCATCATCGGCGTGATCGTGTTCTGCGGCCTCACCGCCTATGACACGCAGCGCATCAAGAACGACTTTGTTGAGTACAGCTATGCCGAGGGCACCGATGAGGCTGCCAAGCGCAGCGTGATGGATGCGCTGGGGCTGTACCTGAATTTTGTGAACCTGTTCCAGCTGCTGCTGCAGTTCATGGGCGTGCGCAACCAGGATTGATCCTGGAGGCGCAAAAAAGGCCCCGGCGGAGTGATCCGCCGGGGCTTTATTTTGCCGGCTTTGGCGCGTATGATGTCCGAGGTGCGGGCGTAGTTCAGCGGTAGAACGTCAGCTTCCCAAGTGGAGCGACGTCACCTAGCCTGTCCCGGAAATCCTCGATAAATCAATCGTTTCCCGCCGCCTCGGCGGTGAGGTTTCTCGCGTCTTCACGCGACGTAGAGTCAGGCCCTGTCGGTCCAGATCGGGCAGGTCGTCCGGGCTTCGCTTTCTTCCTGATCTCGATCTTCGGCTTCGACCGATAGCGCAGATGTTCCGGCAGGGAGGCGCGATGTCGCGCCTCAGCATCACCAGCCGGGCGGTGCCCTTCGACAACATCTGCAACATATCCCTGCCAAACCCTCAGCGCGCCGATGCCCGAGGCCGAGGGGCCGGACAGGTCGTAGGTCGCCACGAGCTTGCCCTTTGAGGTGATGTGGTTCAGCGCGGCTTCGGCGTCGGGCTCCGGCACCTTCAGGTATGTCATCCCGGTCCGGGCAGTTCGGCGGAGGTCGTGCCACGTCCAGTGCTGGACACCCGACGCCTCGATCAACCTCTGCAGTAGCTTGCCGTTACCGCTGAACCCCTGCGTTGGAGATCGCCCGAGCAGCTTCCATGCTGGGCCAAGACTGCCGGTGCCCTTCGGCCAGACCAAGTTCAATTCGGCGTGCGCGAGCACTTCCAGTGCCACGATATGCTCATGCGAGTTTTTCACCCGCTCGCCCGGTATCACCCAGATGGTGCCATCCGCTACCACCTCACCGACGCTGATATCGGCGACCTCCGACACCCGGCACGCGGTCAGGATCAGCAACCTTGTGAATGCCCGAAGCTTCGGCGGTTCACGCTCTGCTGCCTGCCAGATCGCCAGCGATTCATGGTCGTCCAGAACTCGGGTCCGGGGCGCGACATGGGGGGCGATCAGGGCGCGGCCACGCCGGGGCAGCGGGTGTTGCTCGATTCAGCCCATAGCCTCGGCGTAGCCGAGGAACGAGGAGACTATGGTATAGAGGAATGCCCCGGCACCGGGCCTGTCCCTCGCCACTCCGGCCAACAGCTTCGTCCATGTCTCTCGGCGCGTATCGGCTAGAGGGTGCCGCTGGAGACGGGCGGGAATATGGACCCGCAGGGCGCTGGCCACGCGGCTGATGTAGGTAGCCGACCATGGGTTTTCGGCAGATGTCGACCGTGATGTCTGCCAGTCGGTCAGGGCCTTTTCGACGGTGATCGCCGCTGCGGCAGTCCGACGGATTTCGCGCTCTGCCCGTCGTTCTCTGACTGGATCACGTCCTTGCTGGACGGCACCAAGTTGGATCAATGCCTGTCGCCGTGCATCGACGGCACGCAGTGCTGGGTGCTCGCCCAACTTGATGGAGGTGCGGCTCCCGGACGATGTCCATGCCCGCACAGACCATGTCATCCGACCTGATGGCAGGATGCGCAGCACGAGCCCGCGCACCGTGTTGTCCCAGATGTCCAGAGTTTTCGGGCTGAGATCACGCTTAAGATCGGCGATAACAACTTCAGTGATGGCGACTCGCATGCCGAGTAGCCTGTCATGCGTATGTCGCGAAAACCCCGACGCAAAACGGATTGCCCTACTTCATGGCCGTCATCGTGGTGGCGGTTGTTACCACCGTAGCCATGGTGGGCAGACAAGGGTCATACAGAACTTCCTCAAACGATCTCCCGGTCCAGCGGGCTGCGGGTGTTGGCCAGATGGCGGAACAGGGTGCTGGGTGCGCAACCGAGTTGGCGGGCGACCTCGGTCGTTGTGAGGGTGCCTGCCGCCAGCATGGCGCGCGCGGCGCGGAGCTTGGCCTCGTCGAGAACAGGTGGGCGGCCACCACGACGTCCACGGGAAGCGGCGGCGCGGAGTCCGGCTTTGGTCCTTGAGATGAGGATTTCGCGTTCCATGGAACTCAGAGCGCCCAGAATTGAAAACATAAACCGCCCGGTGGGGGTGGTGGTATCGATGGCCTCGGTGAGGGAGCGCAGTCCGATATCCCGGCGCTGAAGGTCTTCGCTGATCTCAATCAGATGGCGAAGGGACCTTCCGAGACGGTCCAGCCTCCACACGACGATGCAATCTCCCGGCCGGGCCATTTCCAAGAGTTTGGCGAGTTCCTGCCGGTCCACCTTTGCGCCGGAAGCAGTCTCGACAAAGACCCGTTTGGCCTGCTGCCGGTTCGATGGACACCGAGTTTAGTGTGCCTCGGCCAACGC
>NZ_JBBARU010000082.1:0-14107 GCF_040399605.1 Rhodovarius sp.
CCGGCAGGCGATCCAGTTATCGGAACCGAAACGCTGTAGCGAGAAACCGAGCCACTTCTTTCTTCCGTCCCCCTGCATCACCCGGCTTGCCGCACAGCCGGCATCGGACGACGGCCGGCGCGTTGCACGCATCAAGGCCGCGAATATCTCATATGCTGAAGGCCTTCCCGGATGGTGTCTATGAGTCCTGGCGATCTGCGCAGACAGGCTCGACGCATCGCAAACAAAGGGACGCCACGGCCCGGTTGTGTTCCTCCCGGAGAAGCTCCGGCGAGAGCTCACGAGCTATGTTGAGCAGCTCAAGGGCCGGGCTCCGGCGGAGCGCCTCTTGCGCACGCAGAAGCAGGATGGCTTCTCGGCCAACACCCTTTGCCAAACGGTGAACGCTGTCCATCGGCAGGCCGGGCTGGATGGGGTGACCAGTCACTCGGGACGGGGGAGCTTCATCACGACATTGGCCAGCAAGGGGGTTGGAGTTCGGGTCTTGGCGGCGTTGGCCGGCCATCGCTCCCTTTCTTCGACCTTGGTCTACATCGACGCCAACGACGACATAAAGCGAGCGGCCGTAGAGCTGATTGGCTGAGCTTGTCCGCCTTTCTGGCAGACATTGCCGATTTTCTTTCTGCCCGGTAACATCGATTTCGGGGTTTAGTCGCGGGGTTCGCCTGCGGCGGGCATCCTCAACCTACCGAAAATTATGAAAGCTGGGGGGCCACGTTGAACGTCGCACACTTACCGCCCACCCCGGACGTATCCAGCATCGTTGGCTCGTTAGAGCGCCGAATGCCGTGGACCATTGCCCGCCGTGGGCTTCGGTCCCTGGGGATTGCTAGAGGGCAGGGCTGGGAGGCAACAGTCGCGAAGCTGACAGCGACGCCCGACGGAATGAGTCTCGAGGAGAGGCTCGCCGTTCGCCAGCTGCTAACCGAGCATGCTTTGTGCGGCGAAAAGAGCATTAGGCTTTATCGAATAAGCGAGGCCACGAAGTTAGCGGCGCTGGAAACCCTCACTAGCCTTACCATTCAGCCGACACCGTTCACCGGTGCGTTCCCTGCGTTGCTCACTCCGGAAGAGGTAGAAGCCAATTTTCCCGCCGCTGCGACGCCCGTTGCAGTTCAGCATCTCCCTAATGGATTAGCCGTTGTATTCGCCTCGATACGTGGCTTCCAGTTTCGCGAAGAATTGGATCGCGACAGCCTACCTGAGGAAGTTCAGGATGCGCTTGCTGGTTACGATGAAGTTATCGGTATCCGACAGGAAAAGCGCCAAACGTTCGAAGTAGTTTTTGTTCCCTTCGATGGCGACCTCGTTGAAGTCAGAGTTGACTGTCCCGATGGAACGCCGCGGTCAGCATCTTTCGCTGTTCAGTCTCAAGTTAAAAGTTCGTTCAATAATTTGTTAGGATCGCAAGTTTTACAGGACCCAGTAAATTTATTTGGCCTTATAGATGCTATGTATAGCGCAGAGAGCGAAGGAACTGTTGTAGAGCTTGCATTTAGCACAACAACTGCAAGCACTAAATTTGAAAAGATGCGCCGGCGGCACCTATGCCTACGCCAGGAGGTCTATCACCGAGCGGGTAAGGAAGCCTTAACTGCTCCGATTGAGCCATTTAGGGTGAGTATCGAGTGGGATGTGCCTCTTCCAAATGATGTAATGTCTCGACCTGAACTGAGCATTCACAGCACTCAATCCATGCGTGACGCTGAACTTCCTAACCTTTGTGACGTTGGAATCCGGCACGCGGTAGGGCAAGCGGATTACGATTTTGTTATGTCGAGATTACAGCATTTCCTTCAGGAGCTGGAAACCGCCGTTGAGTCGAGCTGAGACATGCAAGCGGTCGACGATCTTAAAATAGAGCTAAGGCGGGTCTGGTCTGAGCAGCCGGCAACCCACCTTTGCGTCAAGCTTATCGATTTTCTATCGACCATGCCGAGCTCGCAGTCGCAAATGTTCACTTTCGCCAATCTATCACGCGCCGTTGGCAAAGCTAAACCTGACGAAGATTTACTTACTGCAATAACAATTTTGGTCAGCTCAAAAATCGAAGCACTAGACGCGCATGCTATGTTCGTGGATGAAAATCAAGTTGAGCACGAGATAAGCGCAGAAGAGCTTAAAGAGGCAAAAGAAACTGGCTCGCTCATTCATCCTGTTACCGGCTATGCTTTATCCGATTTTGAGAAACATATTATTCCATTTTTCTCGCCATCATCGAAATTTCGCCGATTGATAGACCCGTCTTATGGATAAATCCTACAGTATTGCCGAGCTGCGGCTTCTATTTCCCGATGCGGCAGGTCAGATCCGCCTGGATATGACACTTGCAACAAGTCACAAAGAGCGTCTAGCCGCCGTCGAGCGCGCTATAGATCACGTTGTCCAAGACTTAAGCCGCACACGGCAGCTCCGCCAGCATAAGAACGAAGACCTACTCACAGCTGACATCATATTGTGCCTTGGAAAGATGGGCTTTCAGGCCACGCATGATACTGCTTACGGAGGCCATGTGGACGTAGTTATTGAAGGAAGAGACGATTTTCTTTGGCTTGGCGAAGCGAAAGTCCACGGAGATTATAACTGGCTGATGAAAGGTTTTCAGCAGCTGGCGACGCGCTACTCAACAGGGCTACAAGGCCAAGATGCAGGCGGTATGCTTATATACTGCTATAATCAGCGTGCTGACTTGTTGATGAAGGAGTGGAAAGAGCGCCTATCTGAGGCGAGACCTGACGTCGCTTTTGACGCAAGCGACAAATCTCCGATCGAATTTCATTCCTATCATGCTCATGTAAATACTGGAATTTCGTTTAAGGTGAGGCATCTCTCCGTCTCCCTATACTTCAAACCTCAAGACACGGACCGATGACCGCGCGATACTTAGCCGCACAGTGTGCAAGATGGAGCTCGGATCGCCGCATAAGTAAGCCCATCGTGCGTCACGGGAGGAAAGTGGCACTTGCACAAAAGTTACACAAGCTGCAATCGGGCATATAAAGCATTGAGAAAACATGCGTAATTTTCTGAGTGGCTATTGAGTGGGAGTGAGGCAAGCTCCCATCAAGCTTCCCCCGCCCGCCTCAGCGCCGCGCCTCAATCGCATCCCAGATATTGCGCTCCAGGTGGATGCCATCGAAGCGGGCCAATTCCTGCAAGCCGGTGGGTGAGGTGACGTTGATTTCGGTCAGATAGCCGCCGATCACGTCGATGCCGACAAAAATCATCCCGCGCGCCTTCAGTTCCGGCCCGATCTTGGCGCAGATTTCCAATTCGCGCTCGGTCAGCACCGTCTTCACCGGCGTGCCGCCCACATGCATATTGCTGCGCGCCTCGCCCTCGGCCGGCACGCGGTTGATGCCGCCCAGCGCCACGCCATCGATCAGAATCACCCGCTTATCGCCCTGCCGCACCGCGGGGAGGTATTTTTGCACCATCAGCGGCTCGCGCGAGCGTTCGGTGAACATTTCTATGAGGGAATTGAGGTTGGAATCATTGGGCTTGAGGTGAAACACCCCAGCCCCGCCATTGCCGAAAAGCGGTTTGACGATGATGTCGCCATGCTCCTGCCGGAAGCGGATGATCTCGCGCGTGTCCGATGTCACCAGGGTCTCGGGCATCAATTCGGGGAATTTGAGCACGAAGAGTTTTTCCGGCGCGTTGCGCACGCTGGCCGGGTCATTCACCACCAGGGTTTTCGGGTGGATATGCTCAAGGATATGGGTGGCGGTGATATAGGCCATGTCGAAGGGCGGGTCCTGGCGCATCAGCACCACATCGATATCGCGCGCCAAATCCAGCGGCACCGGCGGGCCGAATTCATAATGCGCGCCACGCTCGCGCTTGACCGTCACCGGATGCGCCCAGGCGGTCACCTCGCCCGCCTTCATCGAGAGATGGCGCACGTGATAATGCCACAGCTTATGGCCCCGGGCCTGGGCCTCCAGCATCAGGGCGAAGCTGCTATCGCCATCGATATTGATGCTTTCCATCGGGTCCATCTGAACCGCCACGCGCAAGGACATGCCGCCACTCCGTCTGTTGCGGCGTGCTTGCCACTCAGGCGCGTTCAGTTCAACCGGTGGCGGAGTTCATCGACCAATTCGCGGATGCGCAGATGCCCTTCGGCCTGTGGTGCCAGCACCAGGGCGTGCTCAAGCTGGGTCAGCGCTGCGCCAATGCGCTCCAGCCGCTGGTTCATCAACCCCGCCTCGCGCCAGAGCAGGGCATTGCCGGGGGCCAGGCGCTTCATGTCCTCCACGCAGGCCAGGGCGCCTTCCACATCATGGCGCTGCAGGCGGCGCAGCTTGATGTTGTTTTGCAGGCGCAGCAGCATGGCGCGCTTGCCCATGGCCACCATCATGCCAGGGCGTAGCTCGGCCTTGGCACCCTCCATCCGTTTGACCAGGGCGCGCAAATCCTGCGCCTCCAGCCGCTTGCCACCATGGAAGACATCCACCACCACGGGGCCGGTTTTATCCTGCAGCGCGAGGATGAAATGGCCTGGGAAATCAACGCCATGCGCCTCCCACCCAGCGGCTTCGGCAGCGTGCAGCCATAACAGGCCGAGTGCTACGGGCAGCCCCTTGCGGCGTGCCAGCACCTCGATGAGATTGGCATTGGCCATGTCATCATAGGATTGCGTATCGCCCTGGAAGCCGAATTGGCCATGGATGAGGGCGGCAAGCACCTGCCGGCGGGCCTCGCCATCCCCGGCATCGGCGGCGGGGTTGGCGGCAGTGCGGGACACCGCCTCACGCGCGATCTCGCTCAGCAGGGCTGCCCCCGCGCGCCAATCCGCCTTGGGGCTATCAATGCGGGCGAGTTGCAGGGCCACGGTTGCGAGGTCGATCTCCGCCTCGGGCAATTGGCCGGCGGCGTCGAGGGCGATTCGGGCTTCGGTAATGGCGGTCACGGGCATGACATCCATGTCGGTGCGCGGGGCGCGCGCCGCAAGGGTGGGGTGAGCGGCTAAGCCAGCCCCCGTCGCAGGGCGGCGCCCGCCATGGCAATCAGATCCATCGCCGGGCGCACCACCGCCGCCATTGTCAGGCAGCCATGCAGCAGATCGGAGGCATGCAGGTGGGCTACCTGCACACCCTCCAGCTCCAGCCTCGCGGCATAGTCGCGACCTTCATCGCAAAGCGGATCATGCCCCACGGTCAGCACAAAGGCTGGCGCCACGCCGCGCAGCGAGGCCGCGCGCAGGGGAGAGGCCCGCCAATCCACCCAAGTTTCCGGCTCGGGCGTGTAATGCGCGCGGAACCAGCCCATGGCGGGGCCGGTGAGGGGCAGGCCGGCGGCGAAGCGGGTATAGCTGCCTTGGGCTTGCACCATGTCGGTGACGGGGTAGAGCAGCAATTGGAAGCGCAGCGTCGGCAGGTCACCATCGCGGGCCATCAGGGCGGCCACGGCGGCGAGATTGCCTCCTGCGCTGTCACCGCCCACCGCGAGGCGTGTGGGGTCGATACCCAGCGTTGCGGCCTGCGCCACCGCATAGCAGATGCCCGCCGCCACATCCTCCACCGCGGCGGGGAAGCGGTGCTCGGGTGCCAGGCGGTAATCTACCGCCAGCACGGCGCAGCCCGCCGCATTGGCGAGGCTGCGGGCGAGATGGTCATGCGTATCGAGATCACCAAACACCCAGCCGCCACCATGGGCAAAGACCAGGCAGGGCAGGATATCGGCCGCGTCACTGCCCAGCGGGCGATAGAAGCGCATGCCGGGCAGATGCCGCGCCTCGGCCACATCGGGCGGCGGCGGCTGCACGGCGCCGCGGGCACCGGCATATTGCGCGCGGGCGGCCTGGGCGTCGAGCGTTTCGAAGCGCGGCCGTCCGGCGGCCGCCATCATGGCTAGCAGGGTCTGGCAATCGGGGTGAAGCGGCGCCGTCATTCAGGTCAGCGCCGTCTCGCGCTCCAGCACGAAGCCCTTATAGCCCTCGGCCGCCACCTCCTCGCAAATGCCGCGATATTTCGCCATGCCGCCGGCATAGGGCATGAAGACGCGCGGCTTGCCGGGGACATTGGCGCCAAGATACCAGCTGCTGGCCGCCTGCGGCAGCAGGGTCTCATGCGAGGCTTCGTTGACCTTCACCAGCCAATCCGCCACCGCCTCGGCCTCGGGCTCAATGCGGGCCACGCCCTCGGCGCGCATATGGGCGATGAGGGTGGTGATGAACTCCACATGCTGCTCGATCGCCACCGGCATATTGGTCAGCACCGAGGGGCTGCCGGGGCCGGTGATGGTGAACATATTGGGGAAGCCCTCAACCTGCAGGCCGAGATAGCTGCGCGGCCCGGCGGCCCAGACATCGCGCAGCGCCACACCGTCACGGCCGGTGATGTTGAGGCGCAGCAGCGGCCCGGTCATCGCATCGAAGCCGGTGGCGAAGACGATCATGTCCAACTCATACTCACCCGCCGTGGTGCGCACGCCCTTGGGCGTGATCTCGACGATGGGGTTGGCCTTCACATCGACGAGGCTGACATGGTCGAGGTTCATCGCCTCGAAATAGCCAGTGTCGATCGGCGGGCGCTTGGCGGCATAGGGGTGGTCGATATCCGACAGCAGGCGGGCCTTTTCCGGGTCCTTCACCGTCTCGCGGATTTTGCGCTTGATGAATTCGGCGGCCTTGGAATTGGCCTCCAGATTGGTGGTGATATCGCCGAATTCGGAGCGGAATTGCAGGCCGCCCTTTTCCCAGGATTCCTCGAAAGCGGCTTCGCGCTCTTCATCGGTCACATCGAAGATCGAGCGGTCCTTGATGCGGAACCAATGGCCATTGCGCGTCTCGCGCATGGTCTGGACGATCTCGCCGTAATTCGCCTTCACCCAGGCCTGGAATTCCGGGCTGAGCGGGTGGTTGCGTGCGGGGGTGGAGTAATTGGCGGTGCGTTGGAAGACGGTCAGGGAAGCGGCCTGGGCGGCGATCACCGGGATGGATTGAATGCCGGTGGAACCGGTGCCGATCTGGCCAACGCGCAGGCCGGTGAAATCCACCCCTTCATGCGGCCATTCGCCGGTGTGCACCCAGCGGCCTTCATAGCTCTCAAGCCCGAGGAATTTCGGCACATTGGCGGTGGAGAGGCAGCCCACGGCAGTGATGAGGTAGCGCGCGGCGTAGGATTGACCCGCCTCGGTCTCCACCCGCCACAGATTGGCCGGGGCGTCCCAATGGGCGGCGATGACGCGGGTATTGAAGCGGATATCGCGCTTGAGGTCGAATTTGTCGGCCACATAATTCATGTAGCGCATGATCTCGGGCTGTTCGGGATAGCGCTCGGACCATTCCCATTCCTGCAGCATCTCCTGGGAGAAGCTGTAGCAATAGGAGTGGCTTTCTGAGTCGCAGCGCGCGCCGGGATAGCGGTTCCAGTACCAAGTGCCACCCACGCCGGCACCGGCCTCCAGCACCAGGGCGGAGAGCCCCTGCCGGTCACGCAGGCAGTGCAACTGGTACATCCCAGAGAAGCCAGCGCCGATGATCAGCGCATCCAGCACGGGCGGATTCATGGAGGTATCGGGCATTGCAAAGCGCTTTCTAGGAACAGAGACGCCATTCAGCGGCAGAATCCTCGCCACGTCCAGAGGCCCGGCCGCTGTGGCCGCTCACAAAAAAAATGGTGGGGACCCGAGGGCCCCCACCAAGTTAAGGGAGGAAACGTCCAAGAAAGGCAGACAAGGGAGCGTGCTCCCTCGCTGCTGAATGAATGATTAGGCCATAGATCGTTCGTATGCAAGCGATATTTTGCATTGCAGCATGACATTTTCGCATTGCTACCCGGCTTGAAAGGCTGAGCGGTGGCATGAGGCTTGCCCAGGCCAGGGCATGCGAATTTTCCCTCGGATTGCCCTGCTTGTCTCGCTCACCCTGGCGCCGCTGCTGGCGCGAGCCGAGCCCACCCAGCTCTGCCGCAGCGCCATCGCCGCTGTGGAGCGGGATGCCGCCATTCCTGCCGGGTTGATGCAGGCGATAGGGAGGGTGGAATCCGGGCGGCGCAACCCCGAGACCGGTGCCTTCGGCCCCTGGCCCTGGACGATCAATGCAGAGGGGCAGGGCAGATTTTTCCCCAATGCCCCGGCAGCCATTGCCGCTGTGCGGGAATTGCAGGCCCGCGGCGTCCGGGTGATCGATATTGGCTGCATGCAGATCAATTTGCATCATCACCCGCAGGCCTTTGCCAGCCTGGAGGAGGCCGTCGAGCCGCTGGCCAATGCCCGTTACGCCGCTGCCTTCCTCAACCGTTTGAATGAGACGCGGCGGGATTGGATGCTCTCAGCCAGCCATTACCACAGCCAGACCCCGAATCTGGCCGAGGCTTATCGCGCCCGGGTGGTGGCGGCCTGGCCGGAGGAGGTGGCGAGGCTTGCGAGCAACCCGCCGGGGCCGGTGATGGCCAGGCTTAGCCCGGGCATGGCGCCCAGCCTGTCCAATGGCGGCGAGAATGCGCGGATCATCCCCATGCAGGGGAGCGCTGGGCCGGGCCAGGGCGGCAGGGGGCTTGATGCCTATCGTGCCGCCCCGGTGGCGCTCAATGGCCGGGTGGCGGCATTGCTGCCGCAGCGCCTGGCTACACGGTGAGGAGTTTTTGCACCGCCTCATCATCCAATTCATGCGCGGGGCCTTCCAGCGCCACCTCGCCACGCACCATCACCGCGATGCGGTCGGCCAATGAGCGGGCAAAATCGAAATATTGCTCGACGAGCACCAGCGCCATGCCGCGATCCTTGGCCAGATGGCGGATAACGCGGGCGATATCCTTGATGACATTGGGCTGGATGCCCTCGGTGGGTTCATCAAGGATGAGCAGGCGTGGCCGCGCGGTGAGCGCGCGGGCGATGGCCAATTGCTGCTGTTGCCCGCCCGAAAGATCGCCACCGCGCCGGCGGAGAAAATCCTTCAGGATTGGGAAAAGGTCGAAAATATCATCAGGCACGGAAGCCCCGCACGGTGCTGCGGCCAGCGCGGTTTCAATGTTTTCGCGCACGGTGAGGAAGGGAAAAATCTCCCTCCCCTGGGGCACATAGCCTATGCCGGCGCGGGCGCGCTCGGCCGGGGGCAGGGTGGTGATGTCGCGCCCTTCCCAGGTGATGCTGCCCGAGCGCACCCGCTCCAGCCCGACGATGGAGCGCATCAGCGAGGATTTGCCCACCCCGTTGCGCCCCGGCACGCAGGTGATGCTGCCGGGCACAGCGCCCAGCGTCACGCCGCGCAGGCAGTGGCTGGCACCATAAAACAGGTTGATATTGTTGACGGAGAGCGTCATCGGCCGAGACACACCTCGATCACGCGGGGGTCGTTCTGCACATGGTCGATCGAACCTTCGGAGAGGGTGGAACCTTCATGCAGCACGGTGACGCGCCGGCCCAGCGCGCGGACGAATTCAAGATCATGCTCCACCACCACCACCGAACGGGTGCCGGCGATGCGCTTGAGCAGGGCTGCGGTGTGTTCTGTTTCCTGATCGGTCATGCCGGCCACGGGTTCATCGACCAGGAGGAGTTCGGGCTCTTGCATCAGCAGCATGCCAATCTCCAGCCATTGCCGCTGGCCATGGCTCAGCAGCCCGGCCAAATCCTGGGCACGGTCGGGCAGGCCGATTTCATCGAGGGTGGTTTGGATTTTTTGTCGCGCCGTGCCGGCCAGGCGCCAGCGCCAGCATGCCAGCGGGCCACGGGGGGATTTGAGCGCGAGTTCGAGATTTTCGAAGACCGTGAGTGCGTCGAAGACCGTGGGCTTTTGGAATTTGCGGCCGATGCCCAGCATGGCGATGCGCGGCTCATCCATCCGGGTCAGGTCATGATTGCCGAATTTGACCGTGCCGGTGGTGGGTTTGGTCTTGCCGGTGATGACATCCATCATCGTGGTCTTGCCCGCGCCGTTCGGGCCGATAATGGCGCGCAATTCGCCCGGCTCGATGATGAGCGAGAGGTTGTTCAGCGCGCGGAAGCCATCGAACATGACGGTCACGCCATCGAGATAGAGGGAGTTCATTTCCGGCGCCCCTCCAGCAGGCCGATAAGGCCGCGCGGCAGCAGAAGCGTCACCGCCACGAAAATGGCGCCGAGCACGAAGAGCCAGAGGTCGGGCGCCACCGAGGTCAACCAGGTCTTCAGCGCATTGACCGAGAAGGCGCCCAGTATGGCACCGACCAGCGTGCCGCGGCCGCCAAAGGCCACCCAGACCACCGCCTCGATCGAATTGCCAGGGCTGAACTCGCCCGGATTGATGATGCCCACCTGCGGCACGTAGAGCGCACCGGCGAGGCCCGCCAGCATGGCCGAGAGCACGAAGATGAAAAGCTTGTGCTGCAATGTGTCATAGCCCAAGAAGCGCGCCCGGCTTTCCCCATCGCGCACCGCGACCAACACCCGGCCGAGCTTGGAGCCAACGATATTGGCGCAAAGCGCCAGGGCCACCACCAGCGCGAGCAGCGAGGCATAGAACAGCCCCATCCGCGCGCTGGACGTATTAAGCGAAAAGCCCAGCAGTTCCTTGAAATCGGTAAAGCCGTTATTGCCGCCAAAGCCCATATCATTGCGGAAGAAGGCTAACATCAGCGCATAGGTCAGCGCCTGGGTCAGGATGGAGAGATACACACCGGTGATGCGGCTGCGGAAGGCGAGATAGCCCACCACAAAGGCCAGCAGCCCAGGCACCGCCAGCGCCATGGCCATGGCGAAGGGGAAGGATTGGAAGCCCCACCAGAACCAGGGCAACTCGGTATAGCCAAGAAAGACCATGAAATCCGGCAGGATGGGATGGCCATAAACGCCGCGCGGCCCGATGAGGCGCATCAAATGCATGCCAATAGCGTAGCCGCCAAGGGCAAAAAACGCGCCATGGCCTAGCGAGAGAATGCCGGCATAGCCCCAGGCCAGATCGATGCTGAGTGCCAGTATGGCATAGCACAGCCATTTGCCGACGATGGTGATGATGAAGTCAGAGACATGCAGCGGGTTGTCGGTGGGCAGCATGTTCAGCAATGGCAGGGCGGCCAGGGTGCAGATGCAGGCCAGGAGGATGGCGCGTCTCATGGGTGGATAACCAGGGGAATGAATTCCCCCGGACCCCCTTGTTTTATTTTTGAATTATTGGCGCTGGCTGCGAAGTCGCGCCAATTACATAAAAGAAAAAGAATGGGGGTTCGACATATATGTCGAACGGGGAAATTCATTTCCCCCATGCTTAACGGTTTCATTCCGCCGCCCGCCCCTTCAGCGCAAACAGCCCTTTGGGCCTGCGCTGAATAAAAATCATAATCCCCACCAGCACTGCCACCTTGGCCAGTACCGCCCCGGCATAGGGCTCCAGTAGCTTATTGGTCAGCCCCAGCGTCATGGCCCCCACCAGCGTGCCCAGGAGCGAGCCCACCCCGCCGAAGACCACGACCATGAAACTATCGATGATGTAGCCGGTGCCCAGATTGGGCGAGACATTGTCGATCTGGCTGAGCGCCACGCCAGCGATGCCGGCAATGCCCGAGCCGACCGCGAAGGTTGCGGCATCCACCCGCCCGGTGCGGATACCCATGGTGGCGGCGATGCGCCGATTCTGCACCACGGCGCGCATTTGCAGGCCAAAGCGGGTGAAGCGGATGGCCGCCATCACCGCCACCAGCACTGCCAGGGCGAAAAATATGATCCAAAGCCGGTTCTGGGTGACGGCGATGCCACCGGGCAGCAGGAGCGAGCCCTGCATCCAGGCCGGGCTCAACACCTCGCGGTTTTGCGCGCCGAAGACCAGGCGCACGCTCTGCTGAATCATCATGCCAATGCCAAAGGTCAGCAGCAGCGTTTCCAGCGGCCGGCCATAGAGGTGGCGAATCAGCCCCCGTTCCAGCGCCACGCCGATGGCGGCGGTGACGACAAAGGCGGCGGGCACGGAAAGCGGCAGCGACCATGCGGCCATGCCGGTGCTGCGCAGCGCCTCCTGAACCACGAAGGTGGTATAGGCGCCCAGCATCACCGTCTCGCCAGGCGCCATATTGATCACGCCCATCACGCCGAAGGTGATGGCGAGGCCGAGGGCGGCGAGCAGCAGCACCGAGCCCAGCGAGAGCCCCTGGAACAAGGTTTCGGCGGCGCGGCGGAAGGCCAGCTTGCCGTCAATGGCGGCGATGGCCTGGTCGATCTCGGCTGCGAGTTCGGTGCGGCTGGCGCGCACCTCCAGCAGCAGGTTGCGGGCATCGGCGGTGCCGGCCTGGGCCAGGGCGGCCACGCCGGCCCGCTGGCCCGCAGGATCGTTGGAAATCAGCCGTGATGCACCGAGCGCCAATTCCAGGCGGGCGCGGATATCGGGCAGAGCCTCGCGCGCCAGAGCGGCCTCCAGCAGCGGCACATTCTCAGCCGATCTGGTGCGGAAGACCGCTTCGGCCGCGGCGGCACGCTCGGCCGGATCGGGCGATACGATCGCGAGCCGGCCCATGGCACCGCGCAGGGCCACGCGAACACGGTTGTTGATGCGCAGCAATTCCGCGGGGGAGGGGGCAGCTTCGCCGGTCAGCGCATCGCGGCCATCGATCACCAGGCGGCCATCGGCTGTGCGGCCCAGGCGGTTATCATTGAGGGCGCGCAGCAGCGGCAGGGCGCGGGGGTCACCCATGGCACCCATCGCCTCGGCGGCTTCGGCGGTGGCGCCAAAGCTTTCGCCCAGGCGGGGAAGAAGGGTCTCAAAACTGGGCTGCGCCATGGCGGAAGCCGCCATGGCGCAGAGGAGACACAGGACGCGAAGTGAGTTCAACGGCGGCGGTTCGCATTCTCGGGGATGAAGGGGCTCCAGTTTTCAGCCACGATCGGGCCCTGGGTGCGCCAGACGATGTTGAACTGGCCATCCGCCTGCACTTCACCGATCATGACCGGCTTGGAGAGGTGGTGGTTGCGGTGCATTTCCAGCTCATAGCCGCAGGGGGCGGCGACCTTCTGGCCATACATCGCTTCGCGCACAGGATCGACCGCGGTGGTGCGGGCGGCGGTCACGGCCTGGGCCCACATCTTGAAGCCAACCAGCGTGGCTTCCATCGGGTCATTGGTCACGCGGCGGGTATTGCCGATGAAGCGGTGCCAGCCGCTGACGAACTGGGTGTTCGCCGGCGAACGGACCGACATGAAGTAGTTCCAGGCGGCCAGATGGCCCACCAGCGGGCGGGTATCGATGCCGGCCAGCTCTTCTTCGCCGACCGAGAAGGCGACGGAGGGGATATCCTCGGCCTTGATGCCCTGGTTGCCCAATTCGCGGTAGAACGGAACATTCGCGTCGCCATTGATGGTGGAGACGATGGCCGTCTTCACGCCCTGGGCGGCGAAGGCCTTCACCCGCGCGACAATGCCCTGCCAGTCGCTATGGCCGAAGGGGGTGTATTCTTCCATGATATTGGCATCGTTGATGCCCTTGCTGTTCAGGAAGCCGCGCAGAATGCGGTTGGTGGTGCGGGGATAGACATAATCGGTGCCCAGCAGCGCAATGCGGCGCGCGCCGCCACCATCGGCCGACATCAGGTATTCCACGGCCGGGATGGCCTGCTGGTTGGGCGCGGCGCCGGTGTAGAACACGTTGCGCGACTGTTCCTCACCCTCATACTGCACCGGGTAGAACAGCAAACCGTTCAGTTCTTCAAACACCGGCAGCACCGATTTGCGGCTCACCGAGGTCCAGCAGCCAAAGGTCACGTCCACCTTCGCCACCGCCAGCAATTCGC
This sequence comes from Rhodovarius sp., assembly GCF_040399605.1. Lineage (NCBI taxonomy): Bacteria > Pseudomonadati > Pseudomonadota > Alphaproteobacteria > Acetobacterales > Roseomonadaceae > Rhodovarius > Rhodovarius sp. The sequence goes on from NZ_JBBARU010000082.1 coordinate 13,701, forward strand.
GCGCCTTTTCGGCGAAGAGCGGCCAGTTGGAGGCGGGGTCAACCACCACGGCCTCGAGGCGACGGCCCAGGATGCCGCCGGCGGCATTTTGCTGCTCGACCATCATCAGCACGGTGTCGCGCAGGGCGGTTTCGGAAATCGCCATGGTGCCGGTCAGGGAGTGCAGCACGCCCACCTTGATCGGCGCCGCCTGGGCGGAGGCGGAGTGGACGGCAGGCAGGGCCAGCGCGGTGCCCGCTGCAAGCGCGCTGCGGCGACCAAAATGGAGAGGCTTCATTCTCAACGGTCCTTCGAGATGCCGACGTGCCGTCCGCGGCCCGCCTTCGCAATCGCCATTCTAATTTCAATGGATTTAGAATGCTGGGAGGTCCGAAGAGATTCTTGCCGATTTGAAACGGAAATGACCA
>NZ_JBBARU010000083.1:0-12848 GCF_040399605.1 Rhodovarius sp.
TCGCTGTGACATGGGCCCAGATGGACGTCGAAGAGTCGAGCCAACCAGTCCCACCGCACCTTCATCCGGCGCACCCCATCGGCCCAGCTCATCAGCTTGGCGAAATCGCCGGAGAGCTTTGGCTCGATCATCGCGACATTGCCGATGAAAATCTCACCGGTTGCGCCATCGAGGGTGATGATCTCGCCAGCGCGGATGATGTGGCCGCCGGCGGAGAGCGCCTGGGCGTTGTAATCCACCGTGATGCCGCCGGCACCCGCAACGCAGGGCCGGCCCATGCCGCGCGCCACCACGGCGGCGTGCGAGGTCATGCCGCCGCGGGTGGTGAGGATGCCCTTCGCGGCATGCATGCCGTGAATATCCTCAGGTGAGGTTTCGATCCGCACCAGGATCACGCTTTCGCCCTTGGCGCCGCGCAGTTCCGCCTCATCGGCCGAGAAGACGACCACGCCGCTGGCAGCACCGGGCGAGGCCGGCAGGCCCTTGCCGAGCAATTTGCGCGGGGCCTTGGGGTCGAGCGTGGGGTGGAGAAGCTGGTCAAGCGATGCGGGGTTCACCCGCTTGATGGCCTCAGTCTGGCTGATCAACCCTTCATCGGCCATATCCACCGCGATCTTCAGTGAGGCTGCGGCGGTGCGCTTCCCATTGCGTGTTTGCAGCATGTAGAGCTTGTTTTGCTGGACGGTGAATTCGATGTCCTGCATGTCGGTATAGTGGCGTTCCAGCGTCTGCCGCACCCGCACCAGCTCGCCATAGGCTTCGGGCATGGCGAGTTCCATGCTGCGCTCGCCCGGCTTGGCTTTGAGCTGCGCCATGGGCTGCGGCGTGCGGATACCCGCCACCACATCCTCGCCCTGGGCGTTGATGAGGTATTCGCCGTAGAAAATATTCTCGCCCGTGCTGGGGTCGCGGGTGAAGCACACGCCGGTGGCGCAATCCTGGCCCATATTGCCGAAGACCATGGCCTGGACATTCACCGCCGTGCCCCACTCCGCCGAAATATCATGCAGGCGGCGATAGGTGATGGCCCGGGTATTCATCCAACTGCCGAAGACGGCGGTGATGGCGCGCCATAGCTGCGCCTTGGGCTCCTGCGGGAAGGGGTGCCCGGTTACCTCGGCCACCATCTCCTTGTAGCCGGTGACGACGCCTTTCCAATCATCGGCCGTCAATTCGGTATCCTCGGCCACGCCGCGGTCGAGCTTGGCGGATTCGATGATTTCCTCGAAGCGGTGATGGTCCACATCCAGCACCACCGAACCGAACATCTGGATGAAGCGACGATAGGAATCCCAGGCGAAGCGGGCATCGCCCGAGGCGGCGGCCAGGCCTTCGACGGTGACGTCGTTGAGGCCGAGATTGAGCACCGTGTCCATCATGCCGGGCATGGAGACCCGGGCGCCGGAGCGCACGGAGACCAGCAGCGGTTTTTCGGCATCGCCGAATGTCAGGCCAACGGCGGCTTCGACCAAGGCGAGGGCGGCTTCGACCTGGGCGTTCAGATCGGCCGGGTAGTTCTCGTTATTCTTGTAATAAGCGGTGCAGACCTCGGTTGTGATGGTGAAACCGGGGGGCACGGGCAGGCCGATGCTGGCCATTTCGGCCAGATTGGCGCCCTTGCCACCGAGGAGGTTGCGCATGTCCGCGCGGCCTTCATTGCGGCCGGCGCCGAAGCTGTACACCCATTGCGTCATGCGGTTCGTCCTTCAGGCTTCAATCTTGGAGAGATCTGCCACGGACTCCATGGCGGATTTCAGGCGGCAGAGCAGGCGGAGGCGGTTTTTTCTCAGCGCTGGGTCAGGGTCGTTGACCATGATATCGGTAAAGAAAGCGTCGAGCGGCGCGCGTAAGGCGGCGAGGGCATGGGTGGCGCCGGCGAAATTTTCTGCCGCGAGTTGCTCTGCCACCTGCGGTTCGATGCTGGTGAGCGCGGCTTCGAGGGCGATTTCCTGCGGCAGGGTCAGCAGGGCAGGGTCGATGGGGCCGGTGTGCGGGCCGTCCTTCTTGTCTTCTATGCGCAGAATATTCAGGGCCCGCTTATAGGCCGCCAGGAGGGCTTGGCCGGTTTCGGATTCGACGAGTGCGCGGAGCGCTTCGCTGCGGGCCAGGATGCGCAGGATGTCGTCATCCTGGCCGATGGCGGCCGCAATGATGTCGGCGCGCGCGCCTTCGCTGCGGAGTTGGATGCGCAGGCGTTCAAGGACAAAGTCCAGCACAAGGTGAGCAACAGCGGATGGTGCTGGCGAAGAAGCGGTGGCGCTATGCTCCGGGCGCCCACCATGGCTGGCTGCCGCGAACTGCTCGGCTGTTGATGCCCATGCCTTAAAGGTCCATGCCTCCAGCTTCTCGTTGCCAGTGGCAGCAACGAATTGCTCCGCTGCCTCCACGTTCCTGTCGAGTGCGATCAGCAATTGTGCTTCACGAATGCCGCCGGAGATATCGCCCAGCGCGTCGATGAAGGCCGAGTGCAGCCCGAGTGTGATTCTCGCCTCTCGGATCATACGGATCACGCCCAGGGCGGCCCTGCGCAGTGCATAGGGATCGCCGCTGCCGGTAGGCTTTTCTCCTATATCGAAAAAGCCAGCCAATTGATCAATTTTGTCTGCCAAGGCCACGGCAATGGCCACAGGCGCGTCAGGCACGTCATCGGTTGGCCCCAAAGGTCGATAATGCTGCGCCACGGCATCCGCAACTGCGGTGTTCTCGCCGCCGGCCCGCGCATAATAGCCACCCATCACCCCCTGCAATTCCGGGAATTCGCCGACCATCCCGCTGGCCAGATCAGCCTTAGCCAGCCGCGCCGCGCGTGCGGCCAGAGCCGGCTCCGCCCCCACCATCGGCGCAATCAGCGAAGCCAGCCGCTCCAGCCGGAGCACCCGCTGCCCCTGTGTCCCCAGCTTGGCGTGAAACACCACCCGATCCAGCTTGGGCAGCAAATCCTGCAGTGGCGTCTTCAAATCCTGGTCCCAGAAGAAGCGTGCATCCGATAGCCTGGCCCTGAGCACCCGCTCATTGCCCGCTACCAGCGCCGCGCCACCATCACTGGCCTCGATATTCGCTACCAGCGCAAAGCGTGGTGCCGGGCGGCCATCGGCAAAGCGCAGAGCGAAATAGCGCTGGTTCACCCGCATCGAGGTGCGCATCACCTCGGCCGGCAAATCCATGAAAGCCGCATCAATGCTGCCCAGCAGCGGCACCGGCCATTCCACCAGCCCCGCCACCTCGGCCAGAAGCCCCTCATCGGGCACCACGTCCAGCCCCTCGGCGGCGGCCAGCGCGGCTACACCGTCGCGGATCACGCCCATCCGCTCGGCGGTATCGACCAGCACACAATGTTCGCGCAGTTGCGCCACGTAATCTGCATGGCCACCCACCGCGAAGGCACCGGGCGCATGCACGCGGTGGCCCTCGGTCACATCGCCGCTGGCCAGGCCATGGGCAGCATCCTCGCCACGGGCCAGGGTGAAGGGCACCACGGCGCCGTCCAAAAGGCACAGGATACGCTGCAACGGCCGCACCCAGGTGAAGGCGGAGACGCCCCAGCGCATGCTTTTCGGCCAAGGGAAGTTCCACAGCACATCCGGCAGCGCCTGGGCGACCAGCGCCGCCGCCTCGATGCTCGAACCCGGCTTCACCAGCACCCAGAAATCGCCGGCCTGGGTCAGCGCCTCGCGCCCCACGCCGTGTTTTTTCAGAAAGCCCGCCAGCGCGGCCTCGGGCGCGGCGATGCGCGGCCCGCGCTCCTCCTTGGATGCCGTCTCGGCCCGGGCCTGGACTTCCATCACCAGCCCAATCCGCCGCGGGCCGGAAAACCCGCGTGGCGTGCCCATCGCGATAGGCGCCAGCGCCGCGCCCACCAAGCGGCACAGATCCTCGGCTGCCCGTGCCTGCATCCGCGCAGGGATTTCCTCGGTCAGCAATTCCAACAGCAATTCGGGCACTAGATGGCAGCTTTCACATCGGTGTGGGCGAAGTCATCGCCCTTGAACAAAAGCGGTTGGTGGCGGGCTTTGGCCAGGGCATAGGCGAAGCAATCGCCCATGTTGAGACCAGCAGGGTGACGGCCCTTGCCATAGCGGCGCCAGCCCTCGCGGGCCAGGGCGGCGTGTTCGGCAGTGAAGGGGACGATTTCGGGGCCAAGGCGTTCCAGCAGCGCATCGAGTTGCCGCGCGCCTTTTTCGCCAGCACGGCCCTCGCAGACCATGTAAGCCTCGAACAGGCCGGGCGCTGCGATGGCGATCGCGCTGGCAGCCGCCAGGGCTTCCTCCATGGCAGGCGCCTCAGGCTCCTGCTGCAACATCGCCATGATCGCGGAGGTGTCGAGGATCACTTCGGCAGGCCGTTCTCGTCGTAGAGGTCGGAATGGTCGCTGGTGGAACCGGGCGGGAAAAGCGCAGCCGAGCCGCGGGTGATTTCCCGGATGGCGGCCAGCTTGGCGGCGATGCGCGCCTCGTCATTCGCCACCTCGCGCTCCACCATCTGGCGCAGCACATCGGTCACGCTGGTGCTGCGCCGCTCAGCCAAGTGGCGCAGCTTGGCGATGATTGCCGCATCCTTGATGTTGAGCTGGCCCGTGGTAGAAATCTCCGCGCCCCTTATACCCTAGGCCGCCGGCGCAAGCCAGGATTCGCAGCAGGCTCTCGCAAGTGTGCGCACCCGGCCGATATAGGCCGCGCGCTCGGTGACCGAGATCGCGCCGCGGGCATCGAGCAGGTTGAAGCGGTGGCTGGCCTTAATGCAGTGGTCATAGGCAGGCAGGGCCAGGCCCTTGCCCACCAGGGCAGCGCATTCCTGCTCTGCCTCCTCGAATTGCCGCTTCAGCAGGGCGATATCGGCGAATTCAAAATTATGTGCGCTGTATTCCCGCTCGGCGCGGAGAAACACATCGCCATAGCTTACGCCATCATCGTTGAAGCGCAGATCATAGACGTTCTCCACGCCTTGGATATACATCGCCAGGCGTTCCAGCCCGTAGGTCAATTCGCAGGATGGCACCTCGCAGGCGATGCCGCCGACCTGCTGGAAATAGGTGAATTGCGTCACCTCCATCCCATCGCACCACACCTCCCAGCCCAGGCCCCAGGCGCCCAAAGTCGGGCTTTCCCAATCATCCTCGACGAAGCGGATATCATGCAGCGCCGGGTCCAGCCCCAGCGCCCGATAGCTGCCCAGCAGCAACGCCTGCGGGTCACGCGGGCTGGGCTTCATGATGACCTGGTATTGGTAATAATGCTGCAACCGGTTCGGGTTCTCGCCATAGCGCCCATCGCTGGGCCGGCGCGAGGGCTGGACATAGGCAGCCTTCCAAGGTGCCGAACCCAGTGCGCGCAGCGTGGTGGCCGGGTGGAAGGTGCCCGCGCCCATTTCCATGTCGTAGGGCTGGAGAATGAGGCAGCCCTGCGCCGACCAGTAGCGATGCAGGGTCAGGATCATGTCCTGAAAGGAGAGATTTTCGGGCATTAGGCTCTGGCAATGTGAACAGGTGCGCAACATAACCGCTCGATGAACGCTAGGGAACCGATCGAGGCATATTACCTCGCCTTTAATCGCGGCGATTGGGAGGGCATGCTCGCCCTGCTGGCCGATGATGTCGTGCATGACATCAACCAGGGCGGGCGGGAAGTTGGTGTGGCGGCCTTTCGCGCCTTCCTCGCCCGCATGGAGCGCTGCTATGAGGAGAGGCTGACCGATATCGTGGTGATGGCCGCGGGCGAGCGCGGGGCAGCGGAATTCATCGTCCATGGCACCTATAAGGCCAGCGATGAGGGCCTGCCGCCCGCCCGTGGCCAGCGCTACACCCTGCCCGCCGGTGCGTTTTTCGAATTGCGTGCGGGCCGCATCGCCCGCGTCAGCAATTTCTACAACCTGGCCGATTGGCTGCAACAGGTGAGCGCATGAAACTCCCCGAACACCCCTTCACCGTCACCGATTGGTCCGGCGTGCCCGTCACCCGCCATGAGGGCGAGACCGGCCATGCGCTGTGGCGCAGCGTGATGATGGGCGATGCCCGAATCCGCATGGTGGAATATTCGCCCGGCTACTTGGCCGATCATTGGTGCGACCGAGGCCATGTCCTGCTGGTGCTCGCCGGCGAGATGATCTCTGAACTCAAGGATGGCCGCGAATTTGTGATGAAGGCCGGCACCAGCTACCACGTCTCCGATTTTGGCGACGCGCCGCATCGTTCCCGCACTGCGGGCGGCGCCACGCTGTTCATCGTGGACTGAGCGCGGGCACCAGCCCACCCACGGCCGCGCCAATCGCCGTTTGCGGCTCGGAGGGCGGGGTCATGTTCTGCCGCCGCTCCTCCTGCGCCACGCATTCGGCGCTGGCCTTGGCCAGGGCTGCAGGGGTGGGCGGGGCTCTCTCCAGGCTGTCCAGCAGGCAGCGGTCAAACACCGTCAGCGTGAATTCCGGCGCGCAGCCGAAGGAGGAGCGGTCCGCCCTTGCTGCCGTCAGCACCACCCTATTGGGCCGCGCCATGGGCTGCACCGCGAAGCCGCCGGTGAAGCAGCCGGACGCGATGACGAAACTCGGCGCCTGGCCGCAGCCCTGGCTGAGCGCGGCATCGAGTTGGGCGGGGCTGAGAAAGCCCGGCTCGGCCGCGAAGGCCAGGCCCCGGCCCGGCGCGCCATGCATGGTGAGGAAGACCAGACAGGCCTCGCCCGGGGCCGGCCGGAGCCCGGCGATGGCGGCCAATACCGGCTTGCGGATTGCGGGTTCGGCCCTGGCGGCCAGATTCTCGGGCCGGGCGGAGAAGCGGCGCAGGCTGGCCAGCCGTCCTGACCGCTGCAGCCCGCTCGCCATCCGCTCCACCGCGCTGTCCCAGACCTCAAGGCTGGCATCGCCGGCCACCAGCACGGCGTGCCAACGCGGCTGGACAGAGGCAGAGGTCTCGGCGGCGGCAAGCGTTTCGCGCTGGGCGCAGCCGGCCAGCAGCAGCAGGGCGAGCAGCGCGCGATGCATCAGCGTCAATCCAGCCTGATATTATTGGCCCGCACGACGCGGCCCCAATTCTCCGTCTCGGCGGCCAGCCAGGCACGGAAGGGGGCAGGGCCCATGCTGCGGATTTCAGCGCCCAGATCGCCCATGCGGCGGGCATTGTCAGGCTCGGCCAGGGCGGTGCGAAATGCCTCGTCCAGCCGCGCGACCAGTGCGGGCGGCGTGCGGCCGGCCACCAGCACACCCTGGAAGGTGCCGGCATTCGGGCCTGGCCAGCCGAGTTCGGCGAAGGTGGGCAGGTTCTCCAGCCCCTGGCCAAGCCGGTGCGGGCCGGTCACCGCGATGCCCCGCAGCCGCCCGTCGCGCACGAAGGGCGCGGTGGCGGTGGCGCCATTGATGACCAGCTGCGCCTCGCCGCCCGCCACCGCGGCCACCGAGGCGGCGCCGCCGCGATAGGGCACCAGGGTCAGGTCCGCCCCCCAATGCTGCGCCAGCAGCAGCCCGCCCAGATGGGTGGCGGCACCCACCCCGGCATGGGCGAAATTCACCGCCGCCGGGCGGGCGCGGGCCAAAGCCACCAGCTCGGCCGCATTGGCCGCCGGCAATGCGGGGTTCACCGCCAAAATATAGGGCGCGAAAATCAGCAGGTTCACCGCCGCCAAATCATTCAGCGGATCAAAGGGCAGGCGGGCATAGAGGCTGGGGGCGGTGACGAGCGCGCTGGTATCGATCAGCAGCAGGGTATGGCCATCCGGCGCACCCTTGGCCACCAGATCGGCGCCGAGCATGCCCGCAGCGCCCGAGCGGTTCTCCACCACCACCTGCTGCCCCAATTGGCGGGAGAGCGAGGGGGCGAGGATGCGGGCCAGGATATCGCTGGTGCCGCCCGGGGCGAAGGGCACCACGATGCGGATGGTATGGTCGAAACCCTGCGCCCTCGCCACCGCTGGCATGGCCAATGGGGCGAGGAGGGATGTGAGTATGGTGCGGCGTTGCATGGTGGTCCTCCGTGTTTGGAGGCCAGTCTGCACCGGGCTCAGTATTCGGCAAACATCCGGGCGATCTCGGCCGGGTCCGAACTGCGGGTCAGCGCCAGCATCAGCAGGATGCGAGCCTTTTGCACTGTCAGGTTATCGGCATCGATGAAGCCCAGTTCGCGCTTGCGCTGGGTGCCAAAGACGCGGCCCGAACCGGCGCGCGACGCCACCACCACTGCCACGCCCTGTTTGGCCACTGCACCCAGCGCCTCGGCCTCACTCGGGCTCATGAAGCCCGGCGCGAAGCCGCCAATAACGATGCCCTTGGCACCAGCCGCCGCATAGGCCGCCGCCGCCACGCCATCACCGCCGGCATAGGAGAGCATGCAATCCACCCGGGGCAGGGTGGCGATGCCGCTGAGGTCGAATTCGGTATCCGGCGCCATCCGGCGCAGCGGCTTGCGATACCAGGCAATCTTGTCGCCATCGCAATGGCCCAGCACGCCGAAATCTGGCGAGCGAAAAGTCTGCATGCGCGAAGTGCTGGTCTTGGTCACCTCACGCGCAGCGTTGATCTCGTCATTGAGCACCACCAGCGCGCCCATGCCGCGGGCGAAGGGGTCGGCCGCAACGCGAATGCCATTGGCTAGGTTCATTGGCGCATCCGTGGCCAGGCCCGAGGAGGGCCGCTGTGCGCCCACCACTACGATGGGCACAGCCAGCTTATGGGTCAGGCTGAGGAAATAGGCCGTCTCCTCCAGCGTGGCCGTGCCATGGCCGATGACGATGCCCGCGGCATCCGGATGAGCGGCCAGGAAGGAATGGCACAGGGCCAGGATTTCCAGCCACTCGACAGGCCCCAGCGCAGTGCTGGCCACATTGCGGTACTTGATCGGCACGACATCCGCCTTTTCCAGCACCTGCGGCCAGTGGCGGATGATCTCATCAGCCTCCATGAAGCGGCCCTTGGCGCCGTAATCCATGATGTCAAAGGGGCCGCCAATGCCCAGCGCACTCATGGTGCCGCCAGTGCCGATGAAAAGAACCTTGGGTTTGCTCACGCCGCCATCTCCTTCGCGCCGGCGGCAAAGCCCGCCTCGCATTCTGTGACCGTCACAACATCGCCGAACATCGCATGGAAGCCCAGCAAGGCCGCCTCGTGTTCGGAATCGGTGGTGGCGGCATTGCCATCGCTCACCATCACGGTGCGGAAATCGCGCATCATCTCGTCACGCGCCGTGCTCTCGCAGCATACAGAATGGTGAAGGGATGCATGTCGCGCTCCTGCGTTGTGCCGCCGGGCGCTGTATTTCCGAACACCAGCCTATACCGGATGGCGGCACGGCCCAAGCCCCGGGCGGCGGCATGGCGTCAGGTTTTTGCCCCGCGCTGCTCGATGTTGCTGGTGGTCAGGCGCGACACGCAGGAGAGTTTGCCGTCACCGCGGCGCAATTCGATGTTCCAGACATGGACGTTGCGGCCGATCCGCACGGGGCGGCACTCGGCGATGACCTTGTCGCCCTTGGGGACCGGCAGAAGGTGGTTGGCGTTGATTTCCAGACCCACGGCGCTGAACCCCTCCTCGCAGCACAGCACGGAGGCGAGGGAACCCACCGTCTCGGCCAATACCACCGAAACGCCACCATGCAGGATGCCGAAGGGCTGCACATGCCTCTCATCCACCGCCATCTCGGCGCGAATGAAATCTTCACCCACTTCGAGGATTTTGATCCCCAGCAATCCATTCACGGTTTGGGTGTTTCGGGCATGCATTTCTGCGATGCTGGGTGGGCGCTTCCAGATGGCCATGACGAATCCCCTTCAGTCTGGTGCAAACTGAACCCAGGGACGGGCTTGTCAATGGCGCAAAATATCGTCCCGTGCAATATATTCATTGACATTAACATATTTAGATATCAAATATGGACCGAAGTGGGCCCGATGTCGCGGTGCTCTGGGCGTCGGGGACAGCAACCATCTTGCATGTGATACTCGACATTTCGCGTCTCCTGTCATCGGCATGGCGGGGATATCCCTCTGGGCTCGACAGGGTGGAATTCGCCTATGCCCGGCATTGGCGGCAGGCCAGCGATGTTGATTGCACCTTTGCCGCCGGCACGCCCTTTGGCGGGGTGGCCATGGTGCCGCGCCATATTGCCTTGGCCCTGCTGGACGCGCTGGCCGGCAGCCTGGCCGAGGGGCAGGCGCATGGCCCCGCACATGCCCAGGCCCGCCGTCTGGCCGTTACGCTTTATGCCCGCCTTGTCACCGGTGCGGGCTGCGCGGCGTTGATCGCGCGGATACGCCAGCGCCCCGGCAGCATATTTCTTCTGGTGTCGCACAAATCGCTTGAGCAACCGGCGCCCATCCAGGCGCTGCGCGATGCCGGTGCGCGCTTCGTGCCGTCGATCCACGACCTGATCCCGATCACCCATCCGGAATATAGCAAGCCCCGGCAGATCAAGGCGCATCGACGCCGCATGCAGGTCACCGCCGCGATGGCCGATGCCGTGATCGTCAGTAGCGCCGCGACCGGCGCCGCGCTGAGCCATTACCTTGTGGCGCGAAACCTGGGGGTGCCACGCATCACGGTGGCGCCCCTTGGCTTCGACCTGCCCATGGTGGCGCAGCCCTCACCCCAGCCCGAGCCGCCCTATTTCGTGGCGTTGGGCACCGTGGAGCCGCGCAAAAATCACCACATGTTGCTGGCGCTATGGCGCGATATGGCCGAGACGATCGGCCCCAGCGCGCCACGGCTGGTCATTCTCGGCCGGCGCGGTTGGGATAATGAGATCGTCTTTCGCATGCTCGACCGCTGTGGTGGCTATGGCGGACTGGTGGAGGAGCGGGGCGGGGTGGATGATGGCACCATCGCCACGGTGCTGCGTGGCGCGCGGGCGTTGCTCTTTCCTAGCTTCGCCGAAGGCTATGGCCTGCCGCTGGTTGAGGCACTGGCGCTGGGCGTGCCCGCCATCTGCTCTGATATTCCCGCCCTGGTTGAGGTGGGCGGCGGCGTGCCAGAGCACCTGCACCCTCTGGATGGTGCGGCTTGGCGCCGCGCTATCCTCGATTATGCGTCAGACGATAGCGCATCACGGGCGGCCCAGCTTGGCCGGCTGACGCATTGGGTGCGGCCGGATTGGGCCACCCATTTCGGCATCGCCAATGCGCTGCTGGCCCGCCTGGCGGCCGAGCCACGCGGCCTGCCTGCGCGGGTTCGCGGTGTGACGCATGGCGCCGAAGATTTTCCATGGTCCGGCGCTCACCAGCCCGGCACGCCATGAGCAGCGCCATGTTTGATCAGATGGTTGGAGGTCACTGCATCATGCGGCGGCCGATAGAGGGCCGATGAAAAGCCCACCTGCCGCTGATGCGCCTGCCGCCAGACCAGCCACCGCCGTGCCTATCGCCATTGTGGGGGCGGCCTGCCGCCTGCCAGGCGCGCCGGATATGGCCGCCTTCTGGGCGCTGCTCGCTGCGGGGCGCGACGCGGTGACCGAAATCCCGGCCGAGCGTTTTAGCAAGGCCGCCTGGTTGCATCCGCGCCGGCAGGAACCGGGCAAGACCTATAGCTTTGCCGCCGGCGTGCTGGGCGATGTGCTGAGTTTCGACCATGCCGCCTTCGGCATTTCCCTGCGCGAAGCGGCGGAGATGGACCCGCAGCAGCAGCTGATCCTCGAACTGGTGCGTGAAGCCTGTGAGGATGGAGGCTGGCGCGAGGCCGATATCGCCGGGCGTGCCCTTGGCGTCTATATGGGTGCCAGCACCACCGATTGGGCCGATCTTCGCCAATTCGACCCTGCAGCGGCCGACCGCTATATGATGACCGGCGGGGCGCTCTCGGTCATCGCCAATCGGGTGAGCAATGTCTTCGACCTGCGCGGCCCGGCGCAGAGCATCGACACCGCCTGTTCCTCCGCCCTGGTGGCGCTGCATCACGCGGCTGAGGCGCTGCGCCTGGGGCGCATCCCAGCCGCTTTGGTGGGCGGCGTGAACATGCTGCTCAGCCCCTTCCCCTTTGGTGGCTTTGCCCGGGCCAGCATGCTCAGCCCCACCGGCCGTTGCCATGCCTTCGACAGCCGGGCCGATGGTTATGTCCGCGCCGAGGGTGGGGCGGTGGTGATCCTCAAGCGTCTCGATGATGCGCTGCGCGATGGTGATGCGGTTCAGGGCGTGATTCTCGCCTCGGGCGTCAATGCGGCCGGGCGGACGGTAGGCCTCTCGCTGCCCAATCAGGCGGCGCAGGCCGCGCTGCTGCGCGGGCTGCTGGCTGATGCTGCCATCGACCCCAACCGCATCCGCTATTTCGAGGCGCATGGCACCGGCACCGCCGCGGGCGACCCCATCGAGGCGGCGGCGATCGGCGAGGCGGTGGGCCGGGCGCGCGATGCCTCGCCGCTGCCGATTGGCTCGGCGAAGTCCAATATCGGCCATACCGAGGCCGCTTCTGGCCTTGTGGGCCTTATCAAGCCGCTACTGGTGCTGCGCCACGGCAAAATCCCGCCCAGCCTGCATATCGAGACCCCCAACCCGCAGATCGATTTCCAGGCGCTGCGCCTGCGGGTGCCCACCCGTCTGGAACAATTGCCGGGCCAGGCCGATGCGGTGCTCGGGGTGAATAGCTTCGGCTTTGGCGGCACCAATGCGGGTATATTGCTGGCCGGCCCGCCTGCCGCCGCCGCCAAGCCACGCCCGCGTGCCAGCAGGCTGCTGCCGCCGCTCCTGCTCTCCGCCCGCTCGCCCGAGGCGCTGGTGGGGCTGGCCGGCGCCTGGGCGGTGGCCATGCGTGCGGCCTCCCCCCAAGGCGCTGCCTCTCGGGCCGCGGCACTGATCCGCGGCCAGATCGCCCATCGGGACCTTCTGCAGCACCGGCTGGTGGTGCGCGGCGCCACGCCGGGCGATCTTGCGGCGCGCCTGGAGGCCTGGCGC
>NZ_JBBARU010000083.1:12948-14083 GCF_040399605.1 Rhodovarius sp.
GGCCTGGCGCTGGGCTCGGCGCCGCGCGGCCAGGGTGTGGCCTTCGTCTTCAGCGGCAATGGCGCGCAATGGCCTGGGATGGCGCAGGCCGCAGCATTGCGCAATCCGGCCTTCCGTGCGGCATTGCGCGCTGTGGATGCTCAGCTCAAGCCCTTATTGGGCTGGAGCGTGGCGAAGCGATTGGCCCAGGGGGTGGATGCCCCCACCCTAGCCGAAACCGAGCATGCCCAGCCGTTGCTTTTTGCCGTGCAGATTGGCCTGGTCGCGGCGCTGGCCGCGCAGGGCATTCGCCCCGCCCTGGTGCTTGGCCATTCCGTGGGTGAGGTGGCCAGTGCCCATGTCGCAGGCTTGCTGGACCTCAAGGGAGCCTGCCGGCTCATCGTGGCGCGCAGCCGCCACCAGCAGGCGATGCGGGGCCAAGGCCGCATGGCGGCGCTGGGCGCAAGCGCCGAGGCGGCAGCGCCCATCCTTGCCGCCTGCGACATCCCCGGCGAGAAGCGGCTGGAGATCGCCGCCATCAACGCACCTTCCGCCATCACCGTGGCCGGGCCACCGGCGGCCCTGGCGCTGCTGGACGCGGCGGCCAGGGAACAGCGCTGGAGCTTCATCCCGCTCGACCTCGATTACGCCTTCCATTCCAGCTATATGGACCCCCTGCGCGGGCCCCTGATGGCCGATCTGCGCGGCATGCGCGCATCCGCCGGCCAAATCCCGATGATCAGTACTGTCACGGGCGAGGTGCTGGAGCCCGGCCAGTGCCGTGCCGATTACTGGTGGCGTAACCTGCGCGAGCCGGTGCGCTTTCACGCCGCCCTGGCCCGCGCCGCCCGGATGCAGCCGCGGCTATTTGTGGAAATCGGCCCCAACCCGGTGCTGCTGAGCTATCTGCGCGATGGCCTGCGCGCCTTGGGCAGTGAGGCGGCCTATACCCACAGCCTCTCAAAGCGCGACCCGGCGGGCGACCCCTTGCCCGCCATTATCGACCGCGCCACGGCCCTGGGGGCCGACCCGCGTGATGCGCCGCATTTCCAGGGCGCCAGCCGCCGTCAGGGCCTGCCGCGCGCGCCGCTGAGCCGCATTCCCGTCCCCATGCCGCGCAGCCATGAGCGGATGATCCTGGCCGAGCAGCCGGTTG
>NZ_JBBARU010000084.1:0-13485 GCF_040399605.1 Rhodovarius sp.
CTTGTTGGTGTCGCCCGGCTTTGTCGTGGATGCCGATGCCGAGGAACCGCCCATGCGCCAAAGCTGGGAATTCGACGAAAGGTTATTTCATCGCACCACACGACAACACAATGATCTGTTGAGGCGTGGCGCCACCTATCGGTTCTTGGATCAATGGCCCGCCCCGCCTGCGATCCGCCCGCATTATCAAGGCCAGCGCATTGCCTTGCCGGGGCCGGGTTCACTGCCCAGTTCGAGCAGTGCTGCTTTGCGCGATGTTATGGAAAACCGCCGCTCAGTGCGTGCGATGTCGGCAGAACCGCTGAGCATCGAGGCAATCAGCCAGCTTCTTCACCGCGTTGCCAGGGTGAAAGAGATCCATCCAGGCCGCAATCCTATACCGCAGCAAACTTTGCTGCGCCCGTATCCCTCGGCCGGCGCCATACATGAATTGGAGTTTTACCTGGAAATCGGTTGTTGCGACCAATTGAGCCCTGGCCTTTATCATTATAACGGCGAGGAACATGCCCTTACGCTTATTCTAAATACTGAAAAAGCCGCGGCTGGAATGGTGGCTGAGTGCGCCGCTTCTTGGGGCCAACCCGACCAGCCTCCCCATGCCGTGATGGTTATCACTTCGCGGATGCCACGCCTCGCCTGGAAATATACCGCTATCGCCTACCGCATGTCACTGCTTAATGCCGGTGTTGTGGTTCAGAGTCTGTATTTGACAGCAGCGGATCTTGGTCTGGCCGGTTGTGCCATTGGTGCCGGTAATTCTGATTTATTTGCACAAGCAACGGGTGTTTCGAGCTGGGAGGAAACCAGCATTGCCGAGTTCGGTTTTGGTCGGCCGGCGTGATAAAGCCCGCAGACGCCTCACCGCAGGTTCCAGATGTTTCTGGTCTCCGAACGGCAAAAACTCATACAGCCTTATGTCATAGAAATCCTGAGTGACAGACCATGCCTGAAAGCGACAGCGCAATGGGCCAGGTTCATCGCCAAGGCATGGCGTGACTCAGCCTTCAAGGCGGAACAGATCGCCAACTCAGCTGCCGCGCTGAAGGCTGAGGGCGTCGATGTGCCTGGAGGCGTGAGGGTAATCGTGGCGGATAACACCGACAAGCCACTGCATCTGGTACTGCCGCAGATGCCCACGGATGAGCTGTCAGATGAAGTCCTCGCCCAATTGTCCGGGGGTAATTCTCCAAGACCGGGCAATCGTTTTTGGAAATTTTCTCCTTGATCCATTATAAAAAATACTCGGACCTAGAGCCTGTTCGGTTCGTATCGGCTCAATGCATAGGATTTAAGTTTTTTTATAGAGCATCTTTATCCGTTCAAACGATTTCGTTTGAACGGATAAAGATGCTCTAAACTAAACGATATCGGGATTTTTGGCGAGATGTGGCGGCAGGCTTCGGGGTTCATGCCCTCGGAGCGGCCGGGGCCAACACCTCGCCTTTGCTGCGTCTTAGCCCCGTTTTGGCCGGCTGGTATCAAGCAACAGGTCGTGAACCCGGGCCATGGTTTTCGTCGCCCAGCTTGTGCCCGTAAGGCGCAGCATGTATGCGGTTTGCAATTCTTATTGGGTGTCATCTGTCTGGCTGGGGCTGTGCAAGCTTTGTTTGATGTCCGCAAGACGATTGCTCCGGAAACACCTTCCTCCAACCGGATGTCCCAGCTGGGCGATCAGAAAGGTCAGAAGCGTCACATCCTCAGCCTCGGCCATCGGGCCTGGCGCCTTTTGCCGCCAGAAACCCGACGTTGGGCGCTATTTTCTGCCATGGCCTCGGTTGCGCCGCGCCCCAACAGGCCTGCGCCACAACCGCAAGGGCCGATCACCATCGCTGGATATTTCCGCGCGCCCTCTGGTCTGGGTGAAGGTGCGCGGCGTCTGGCCGATATGCTGGAGCAGGCAGGTGCCAGGGTCTATCGGGCAGACCTGACCGCAGCCTTGCGCCAAGGTCCAGCCGGCCCGCCGCCAGATGCGCCACATGGCCCGGGCACGCTCATCGTGCATGTGAACGGCCCCATGCTCCCCTGGGGCTTGGCGGCTCTGGGCCGTAAGGCCGTCGCAGGGAAACACGTGATTGGGTTTTGGAACTGGGAACTCCCAGTCATGCCCGGGGATTGGCAACGCGGCTTCCGCTTCGTGCATCGAATCTGGTGCTCATCGGCCTTCGTGGCCAATGCTGCAGCCCAGCGCGCTGGCACTATCCCCGTGCAGGTGGTGCATTACCCTGTGCCAGAGCCGGCGCGCGCGCCGCTCGGCCGCGCTGACTTTGCGCTGCCCGAGGCGGCTTTTATCGCGCTTTCAGTATTCGATGCCTCATCATCGGTGGAACGCAAGAACCCACTCGGCGCTATCGCCGCGCACCGCGCCGCCTTTGGCGATGACCCAAGCCGCATCTTGGTGCTGAAGACCTATAACACCCAACAGGGCGGCGACGCCTGGGCCGCGGTGCAGCAAGCGGCAGCCGGGGTGGCCAATATCCGCATTCTGGACCAGGAGTTGAGCCGGGGCGAGGTTTGGGCGCTGATAGCCTGCGCCGATGCCTTCCTCTCGCTCCATCGCGCCGAGGGCGTGGGCTTGGCGCTATGCGAAGCGATGCAACTGGGCGTTCCCGTGGTGACAACGGCCTGGTCGGGCAATATGGATTTCATGGATGCTGACTCCGCCATGCTGGTGGGTTGGAACGCGGTGCCTGCCCGAGATGAGCGCGGAACCTACTCGGTGCGAGGGGCCCATTGGGCCGAGCCGGACATCACGGATGCGGCGACAGCTTTGCAGGCGCTGGCCGGGGATTCGGTGCTCCGGGCGCGGCTGGCAGAGGCAGGAATGCAGCGAATGGCGGGCTTCACGCCTGCTATCTGTGGCGCCAGGGCCTTGGCTCTACTGGAAAGCGCGCCGGAGCCGCCAGTCTGATCATGAGGGATTGCCCTGGGGGTCAGACATAGACTAGAGCGCAGTGCGGTCAAATATGTGAAAGTGGAACAGAGCTTAATATGCGGGCACTTATTACGGGCGTCACCGGGCAAGACGGCGCATACCTTTCGCAACTGCTGCTGGAGAAGGGCTACGAGGTCTTCGGTATGGCCCGCCGCTCCTCATCGTCTGACGTGGTGGATGCGCGCCTGCGCTGGCTGGGCATTTCCGGCAAGGTTGAGATTGTCGATGGCAACCTGATCGATCTATCCGCCCTGCTGCGTGTCATCCAGGAGGTGCAGCCCGACGAGGTCTATAATTTGGCCGCCCAGAGCTTCGTCAAGACCAGTTGGAACCAGCCGCTGCTCACCGGGCAGGTCACCGCGCTCGGCGCTGGCAATATTCTGGAAGCTGTGCGGCTGATTCGCCCGAAAGCGCGCTTCTATCAGGCCTCCAGCTCTGAAATGTATGGCCTCATTCAAGAACCGCGGCAGAGTGAGACGACCCCTTTTTACCCGCGCAGCCCCTATGCGGTGGCCAAGCTCTACGCCCACTGGATGACAGTCAACTACCGCGAGAGCTTTGGCCTGCATGCTTCTTCCGGTATTTTGTTCAATCACGAAAGCCCATTGCGCGGCATTGAGTTTGTGACCCGCAAAGTCACCGATGGTGTGGCGCGGATCAAGCTTGGCATGGCCAAGGAACTGAAGCTGGGCAACCTCGACGCCACGCGCGACTGGGGCCATGCGCGCGACTATGTCCGGGCCATGTGGCTGATGCTGCAACAAAGCGAGCCGGATGATTATGTCGTGGCCACCGGCCGCACCGTCTCAGTGCGCGACATGTGCCGCCTTGCCTTCGCCCATGTCGGGCTGAACTACGAGGATTACGTGACGGCAGACCCGGCCTTCTTCCGTCCGGCTGAAGTGGATGTGCTGCTTGGTAATGCAGACAAGGCACGGGAAAAACTCGGCTGGAAGGCTGAGACCACGCTTGAGGATATGATGGCCGAGATGGTCGACGCCGATCTTTTCCGGCACCGCGCACGCGGCGCTTAGAGCCTGTTTCGTTCGCTGCGGCTCACTGCACAGGCTCTGAGCCTTTGTTTGTCAAGCATCCTTATCCGTTCAAACGATGCCGTTTGAACGGATTATGCTCTCACTCTCCGTGACGTGTTGATAGGCTGGCGCATAACGCCCCAGCAGGGTTGCGATCGAAGCGGCGCCGGTAAGGCCGGCCTCTTCCAGCCTTGGAGTGGCCACACCCAGGGCGCGGGCTGCCATTAATATCGCAGGCTCGAGCGCCTTCGGCGCCAGAGACAGCAAAACATCGCCAGGCCCCAACTCCGCATGCTGCTGCTCGCCATCGGGCATGGGCAGGCCCAGCAGGGCCGTGGCCGCTGCCCAGTCCTGCACCAGGCCAAATTCGCCAAGCGTGACGGTGTGCACGCGAAGCCAGGCGGGATGATTGGCCAGGCAGTCTCGCACGAGCGCCGCCAGCGGCGCGGGCAGGGCCTCGACAGCGCCGCAGGCCAGCAATAATTGTTGTGGGCGGGGCGAGGGGAAGGTTCGGCTGACGCTGCTGGCCAAAGCCGCCAGTTTAGGCGCTGAGGCGCTCAGCCCGGCGCCAGCCTCACTTTCCAACCGCCAGCGCTGGATGGCGGGGCCATCGGCGTAAGCGGCCTCTATCGCCGCGTGATAGGCGGCGGCGACTTGCACGGGTGCCAGCGCCTCCTGCGCGTAGCTGCGCGCTGCCTGGCCCAGCGCAGCCCGCCTGTCTGGGTCACGTGCCAACTCCAGCAATGCAGCGGCGAGCACAGGCGCATCGGCAGAGGCAGGCAGCTTATAGGCCACGCCATCGGGTAATTCGGCCGCGGCACCGAGATCATTGACCAATGTCGCCAGCCCCGCACCCAGGCAGTCAGCCACCGCGGCCGATGTTTCACCGCGCGAGGCGAGGCGCAGCTGGACGGCGACATCGGCGGCGGCAAGCCAGTTTTGGTAGTGATGGAGGTCGGTGCGCCCGGTCATCATATGGGCGGGCAGCAGCGCCAGCACCTCCTGCAATGGCTCACCCACGAAGCGCAGCAGCGCTCCTGGAATATCGGCCTGCACGGCTTCGAAGCCGCTCAGCAGCAGCCCTGGCCCCTTGGAGTTGGAGATGATGCCAAAGCTGCACACCAGGAAGGCATCCTCAGGCACCCCCAACGCCGCGCGCGCATCCGCGCGGGAAGGCAGAAGCACCGGTTGATGCAATAATGGGATCAGCGCCACACGCTCTGTCAGTGCGGCGCCGAAATGCCGTGTCAGCAGGGCGCGCGCATGGGTCGAATGCTGCACGACGCCCAGGGCCGCGCGCAGCACGGCCTGGCTGCACGGGTATTGTCCCACGGCCGCATCCATGCCCTCGCGCGCTGCCACCACAAGCGCCGCCCAGCCATGCTCGCGCAAAAGATCGGCGGCTAGGCGTTCTGGCTTGCCGCTGGTCCAGGCACGCCAATTGACGAGGCCGGATAAAAAACTGTCATGCAGCGTCACCACCCCAGGTGCGATGGGCAGCATGCGCTCGACCTGAACGGCATGGAACGGGGAATTGCCCACCTGGTAGAGCACACGCTCGAATGGCTCAGACTGGCTCAGGAATTGCTCGTGGGTCATCACCGGCAGGAGGCTTGCAAGCGGCTCAGCATCGGTGATGCCCCGCTCACAAACCAAGGTGATGTCGTAATGCTGCCCCAGGACCAGGGCCAATTCGGCGGCATAGCCGGCAATTCCGGTCTCATCCGGCGGCAGCGGAGAAACAAAGGCCAGGCGGGGCAGGCGACGCAGCCGCCGGGGCCAGCTTCGCCCCCCGCGGGCATGGATCGTCTCCAAGGCGGCCCAGGCGCGGGCTGCACTCTCTTCCCAGGTGAAGAGACCGGCCTGGCGCGGCCCATGCTCCACCAGTGCGGCGCGGAAGGGGGCATCGGTCAGCACCCGCTCCAGCCGGGAGGCGATCTCGGCCGGAACCTCGGCCCGAAACAGCGTATCGGTACGGCCCAGCACCTCCGGCAGGCTGGAATTATCGCTGGCTATGGTGGGCGCGCCACAGGCCATGGCCTCGGCTGCCGGCAAGCCAAAGCCCTCATGCAGCGAGGGCAATATGAAGGCCGCACACAAGGAATAGAGCGCGGTCAGGTCCTCCTCGGCGACGAAATCGACGAGGCGCAACTGGGCAAAGGGCAGGCTCGCCGCAGCGGCGGCGCGGGCCAATTGGTCCGGATCGGTTTTGCCGACAATGACGAGCGGATGGCGCAGCCGCAGTGCCTCTGGCAGCAGCGCATAGCCGCGAATGAGCCCCGCCTCGTTCTTGCGCAGGTCGCCCGCGCCGACGAACAGCACGAAATCCGCCGGCAGCCCATAGCGGGCCAAAACCGCCGCCGCCGCATCGGCGTCGAGATGGCGCGGTGCGAAGCCTGGTGAAATACCCGTACGGATATTGAAGACCCGATCCGGGTCGTAGCCTAAATGCCTGATCGGCTCGTTCCGGCTGCTTTCCGAGATGGCCAATAGCCCGTCGCATAGGAGCATTTCCCGCAATTGGCGAAAATACCAATCGCGCACCACGCCGCCTTTCCAGGGGCCATCGAGATATTCGGTGCGCCGGATCAACGGGATGAGGTCATAGCAAGTTGCGACAATGGGCGGGCGCTCGAGCGCGGATGGCCAGCGGGTGATCACGTTGTCACTCGCGCCCTCGAAGATGGAGGAGACATGCAGCAGATCGGGGCGCAACGAGGTCAGGAACTCGGCGCGCAGCAATTCGGCGGCGCGGCGCAGATCATGGGCGCCATCGATGACCGCCCCGGTGCCGCCAGGGCCATGCCAAAGCCGGATATTCGCGGCCGGCAGGTGAGGCGAGAAGGCATCAACCAGTTCATCACACGGCAGCGAGGCGTTGAGCGCCAGCACAACCTCATGCCCCTGCGGCGCCCGTGCCATGGCAAGCGCCAATTCGCGCGAATAGCGACCAATGCCGCGCAGGCGACTGGCGCCCTGGGCGCCCTGCAGGTCGATGACCAAACGCATGGGGGGTTACTTCCTGAAGATGGGCCTCAATGGCTGCGGCTAGAGACCGCCAGCAGCCTACCATACGACAAGAGTGCATCCTGTGGCAGGCCAGCCGGCGGCGCGCCTTCCAAGGTGTTTGGCTGTTCAAACTGTGCCACTATCACCGCGGTCTCCTGATAGCCGGTGTAGCGCCGCAGCAGCCAGCGATGGGCGCCGGGTGCGACCAGGCGCAGTGCCTTACCAGGCAGTTGGCCGCCTGGTAGGGCGCGTATCGCATTCACGGTTTGGCGAAAGAGCGGCCGAAGTTTGCGCTTGGTGGGCTCCGGCAGGAATCGCAGTGACTGCAGCAGGCGGGGCGCTGGTGTCATGATGACCTTGCAAGATCGGTTTCGAGAAGTTCGGCCACATGGTTTGCAATGGCGGGCCAGTTGCAGAGCTTGAGCATTTCCTCTCCATAGGTAAGAGAAACAGTTCTCAGGGTCGGATCCTGATGCATGCGCAGCATGGCTTGTGCGATGCTGTCGGCGCTGGTCGGATCAAATTGACATTCAGGCGCTGTTATTTCGCGGAGGGATGAGGTCTGCGAGGCCAGTGCCGGCGCACCAAAGTAATAGGATTCGAGCACAGGCAGGCCGAGCCCTTCGTAGAGCGAGGGAAAAACCGTCGCGAAGGCGCTACGATAGCACCGGGCAAGGCTCTCATCATCGATCCAGCCGGTGATGATCACATCGCGCCCTCCCTTCAGGCCAAATTTCTCGGCCTCCGCATAAAGCGTCTCTCGGAGTTCGGCCGGTATATGGCAGGCAATCACAAGTTGCGGCGCAGGCGAGATGCCGGCCTTGAGCACAAGGCCAAACGCCTCAATCAAGCCTTTGATATTTTTGCGGAAATCACCGCCGCCCACGTAGAGCCAGAATGGCGCGCGCAGGTGGAAGACTTCGCCTGAATTATTCGTGATCGAGAGCGGTGCTACAATTCGCGATGCATCGCCCGGCCAACGATGTGTATCAATCCCGCCCATGATGACCTCCACCCGGCTGGGTGGAATACCAATGAGTCGGGTCAAATCCTTGCCGGTTGTTTCGCTGGTTGCCAAATATTTATCAACAAATGGTAGTATTTTAACGAGTGAATCATAGCGACTGGCGGCGAATGGATCTGATAAATACTGTTCTGGATACAGCATGGGAACCAAATCATAAAAAATCGACCAAATTTTGGGATAAAATGGCGCAATTTCAATTGGAAATAAATCTTCTGCTGTATGAGAGAGATAGAAGACGCAGCCCTGACAGAAATGTGATATCGATTGCAATTGAGAAATCTCGGCGGCGCCGTTGACGATGCGGCCACAGGCGCGGAGTTCGTCGAATTGGTCAGGGAGTGGGAGTTCCGGGTCAATCAGGAAGGAAACCTGATGGGGCAGGCGAGCACCCAATGCGAGGGCGAGAGACGCCACATAGCGGGAAATGCCGCGCTCACGCCGCTCAATCTGGGTGATGCGGATATCGAAGAGCAGGGATAATGGCGTGTCGGCTGAAGACGTTTGCATGCCGGCCACGCGCTGCAGGCTCTGGAAGTGCAAGAGGTTACGCTGCGTATCCAGCACGCGTTCAAGCGCCAAAATCCGCTCTGATTGCTTTACCATCCGCTCGGATTGCTCAGCGATGACCCTTTGCTGGTCGATGAGCCATTGATGATGCGCATTGGCTCGGCTGTCGACGCCCGCAAACCATTCATGGTGAACATCGACCAGCTCCAGCCGACGCTCAGCCTCAACCACCCTCGGCTGAAGCCGTTGCAGCACCCTGAACTCGGATAAGACCGAGCGGAGCGGAGAGCGCTCCATCACTGCCAGTATCAGTCGCTTTGGGCTGCGAATGACCCGGATAAAGCGCTGCGCCAAGGAGGGAGTGGTCTCACTCATGGCATGCTGAGAGGCTTCGTGGCCATGATGGAATAATCGAGTGGTCCATCCACCGAGGGCCAGACCGGAACATCGATGGTCGCCACATCTGGTTCATCAGTCCGCAGGAAGAACCGGGCGGTGCGAACCGGATCAAATCCGGCCTGCTGCACATAAAAAGCCATCATGGCGGGAGGAAGCGGGCGGATATGGGTGGGGTCATACCAAAAGGTACAACCGCCCACGACCAGATTTTCCGGGTTTGGCGTTTCGAGAATCAATAGCCCGCCAGGCATGAGCGCTCGCTTGGCAGCCTCGATGAGATGCAAGACCTGGTCGAACGGAATATGCTCAATCATATGAAAGCTGCTGACAGCAGCCAAAGAGCCAGGCTCCCTATCTCGCAGATGCGACACTGCCTCGGCGAGGGAGACATTCAGGCCCTGTGCCCGTGAGGCATCAACCATCGCAGGGTTGAGATCGATTCCAACGCAGGGAATATTGTTGCGTTGCAGTTCTTGCAGGAACTCCCCACGACCACAGCCAAGATCAAGAACCGGACGAGGTTCCTTATGATGATACAGCGCGCGAATATGCGGCATATACCATTGCATGCGCTCCTTGACCTTCCAGGCACCGCGGAAGGCATTTTCAAAGGCGACGTAAACGCTGGGTGCAGAGAGATCTGCCGTGCCCAGCGAGGGCGGGCTTATATTTCGGGCAAGAGCATCGGCAGCGCGTTCCAGCGCGCGGCTATCGCGGGCGAGGGTGGCGCGCCACTCGCTCCGTAGCAAGGCCATGTCGTGTTGGATCTTGCCGTTAAAGGATGAGAGTTGCGCATTCGTTGCGTGCTGAACGAGGGCCACCGCCTCATCCCGCGCGACCAGAATATTGCCTTTCAGCCCCGCCTCTGTGTCGCCCAGAGCCTGATGCGACGAGATTTGGAATGCCTGGACATCGGCAACCAATTGACGATGCACAGTCCAAATATCGGCCAATGGCTGCCGCAATAATTCTATCTGCCTCTGAGCCTCTAACGCCTGTCTTTCAGCTTCTACAACGCGAAGCTGCGTGCGCCGGGAAGCTAACATGCCGGCCAGCAGAGCCAAAGGGCGCCCAATGAGAGGAATCGCCCGCAGGCGGTCGGTCAGCGGAACCATAGGATCTCCCATGCTCTAACCCGCCTTCCGAATAATGAACCCAAACGAGGTCGTCACAAAGCCGCCCAGCCGCAGACGGAGATGGCGCCGATCATTCCAAGGTGCCTCGTCAATATAATCGTCAAGTTCGCCGCCACCGAGATTGAAATTCATCTCCAGATGGTGGCCGTCCTTTGCCAAATCTTCAGCGAGCTGCAGGAAATCGCGCTTCCGGAACAAGACTGCAGGGCCGGTATCCAGGGTTGCATCATCCGAGGAGATGTTGAATTCGGTGGTGTGCACCAAAATTCCACCAGGCCTAATGCAGCGCAGTGAGTTTTTGACAAAATTCAGGCCGTTTTCTAACGATCCGAGATGCTCAAAGGCGCAGAGCGACCAAGCAAAATCGTAATCCTCGAGGTCACGCGAGATGGCGTTCATGTCCTCTACGCGGAAATCAACGAGTTTGGCAAAGAGGTCTGTGGGGCAAATCCATTTATCGTTCAGGTCGGCAACACCTGCCGCATGCTGTCCGGTATCAACCCATTCGGGCCCGGCAGCGGCGAGATCGAGATCGGTTGCGGTCACCCGCACGCCGCGCGCGGCAAGCACGGCAACGGTCATCTCCTTGCCCACGCCAAAGCCCAGGCCGCGGCGGCCAGGCGCCATCATGCCGCGGGTGGAGAGGGCCTGCAGCAGATAGCAATATTCCCAGAGCTTGCGATGGAAGCGAAATGGCTCACGAATCTCCCGGCACCAGAACTCGAATTCTGGCGTGCGGAACTGCGCCTGGGTACAGGCCTGTGAAACCGGCCTGACAAAATCAGGCGCAGCGTCGCTTACGGGAAATTGCATTGAAAGCCACCATAGGTAGGAAGTGAATGAATAGCTGCGACTCAGCAGGGCGCTATCAGCTTTACAGGTCGATGACCCCTGCCAGAGTTACTGTCAAGTCATGACTAAAAAACACATCAAGCGTGCTGCCGGCTTTTGTCGGCAAATCCGCTACAATTTTCGGTGTGAAAATTTCTGATGGCACCAGCGCAACACCCGGCATCAGCATAACGCCATCCCCGGCCAATATTTGACCGTGTGTCAATAACAGCCTATCTGATCCGGCGATGGCCGGATTATTTTTAACGAGAATTTGCAATATTTCAAGATCCTGGCCTTTAAGCGTAATTTCGTGGCGCGGATCATAAATGAAATTCACAATAGACTGGGCGATTTGAACGATTTGTGTGGGCGACAAATCATCGCCAGGCTCTGGCCTGGTAGAATTCGGCGCAGTACCGGCTGGCGCGTTATGCAGCGGGCTGCTGGGGGCAATCACTCGCCCGCCAAGGGGAGCATCGATCAACGGGGCGAGGTCGATAGGCGCGACTGTGTTGGCCAACCCATTGCCAACAGAATCGGCAAATACGCCATCGAGATTGGCCTTTGCCACCGGACTGGCATCCGCCACCACATGCCCATCAGATGGCGAACCCAACATGGACTTGTCAGATAAGGGCTTGGTGTCCGCGATGTCCGCAACCATCGAATTGGCGCGGGTCGCGTTATATGGGTCGAGGCCAGCCCCGCGCATGATGGAGGCGCCGTACCAAAACAGGTCAGCCACTGAGAGCGACATCTTGCTGACGATCAATTTGGCATCGACCATCGCAGTGGCGAGATCCGGCATGGACATTGCGGCATGGCTCACGCCGCCGCCGGCTTGGGCAAGGCCGGATGCCGGAGCCGCGCTTGTTGTACTTGGCGATGCGGAGGAGGCCTGCAGATGCCCGCCCTCATCCAAGCCAGCCTGGCCATCTTCCGCCCCCGCTGGAGCCTTCATGGCAAAAACGGCGTCTGGAAACATCCCAGACAAATAGCTCCCAAACGCCAATTGCCCGCCGCCAATGCTAATGGACTCAAGGCCAAAGCCACCCTTCAGCGCCGCAGTTATGGCGAGGTTGAAGGACCCCGCCACATCATTGCCATCAAGCGGGGTGCCGGGTGGTGGAACGCCGGCACGCAGGGCGCCCAGATCGGTGCCAGTTTGCTGGTATGCCAAGCCAAGATTGCGGGAATCGTCGAAATCAAAGGATTGCGCCGGGGCCTGCTGATTCTGCGGTTCGGGATCCTGCTCTATTCCTATCACCGGCGAAGCCGGCTGCGGCGGCGCGTGATGTGCCGCAAGGGCCGTCATCGTGGAAAAAATGAACCGTTCATCCGGGTGCAACTCGCCCGAGCGGAGTATCTGTTCGCCAGCAATCACGGTGACTGCCGCCAGCACCGCCGAGGCAATGGTTGAGGCAGAGATGGTGGGTTGTTCAGCGGCAGGAACGCTCCTGCCAGGCGGGCCGTTCGGCTCGAGATGTTTACGAATGACGTTTGCAGTCTCGCCCGCCTGGGCCGGCTCCGCCCGGGGGGCGGTCTCGTCGGTGCCGGGCAATGCAGCAGAATCCTGCGAGGCCAAAAACGCGGTGGCCAGCACGGCGACCAGCATGGTGGCCGGGTGCATCAGCAGCCGATCATCCCAACCCAAGGGCTTGCTTGAGGGGAGAACGAAAGGCTGGGTTTGCAGAATGCGCTGAAGAAGATCGCGCATATTGCGGCCATGAAACAAGGTGTCGCTGGCCGCGCTGGAGGCGACGAGCGGCCCGCCCATCCGCGCAATATGAAAGATAACATCCTGGGTATCTTCACGAATGAAGACCAACCACGGGTCGCCCTCATCGGAAGCCCCAACCTCGAGCGAGACGGACATGCCAACGCCGTGAAGGATATCGATAACCCTGTAGCACTCGGCAATTTCGTCAACCTGCCAGCGTGACGCTGAGCGCCGCGGGACGAACGGAAGAACTGCTGCGCCCATTCTAAGGAAATCCTCGCGCCCTGACGGAGTTAATCCTTCCTTTTAAACCGAATTGGCCGGCACCGGCAACTCGGAAGGGAAGAGCAGCGCATAAGTGACCGGGTCATAGAAGCGCAGCAATGTGCGGACGAAATGGCGGACATCCAAACCGAGCGCCTGGGCCCAGGCCTCATAACGATCCGGCGGGATGCGGCCGCGCCCCGATTCTATCTGCGACACAAAGGTATAATAATCGACCCCGACGAGGGCGGCGATATCGCGTTGTGACAGGGCGCGGGCCTCGCGCATCTCCTTGAGCCATAGCCCGGCCTCGCGGCGAAGCAGCTTTGCCGTGTCTCCGCCATTATGCTGTGGGTGCGCGTACATGCAGGGGATCCGATGGGCGTGGGTGAGGGGGGGGGGAGTTAACGAGTTACTATATAGGCGCCCCTCGCCCAATAGCCAGCACAAAATCGCCCCGGCCCCGCCAAATTTTTACCGCCCCGGAAGCGGAGGGGGGCATCACCCCGCCAGGCGGCCAGCAATTGGCCAGCAAATCCACGGCAAAGGTACAGGCGGTGCAGAGTGCGCCCGCAGCCTTTGCGAAAAACAGCCTTAGGGCGGTTTTTCGCCTTGCCACCTAG
>NZ_JBBARU010000085.1:0-13384 GCF_040399605.1 Rhodovarius sp.
ATCCCGTTGCCCGCGACCGCAGCGACACCCGCATCACCGAACTGATCCTCGTGACCGAGCGTCCGGTCATCCGCGACGGCAAGGTCCAGAAGGATCCGGGAACCGGCTACCCGGTCAAGGATGCAGAATTCCACAAGGTCACCGTCTTCAATGGCCTCGGGCTCCCGCTGCGCCAGCACAAGGCCAAGGGTGACCAACTCGCCGTGACGGGCCGCATCCACTACTCGCGCTGGCAGGACGCCGAAGGCAATGACCGCTATGGCTGCGAGATCATCGCCGAGAACGTCGAGTTTCTCTGACCGGGAGGGGCGGCGCGCAGGCGTCGCCCGAGCCCTTTCAGGGGGGCGACAGCTGGACACCGGTGGCGTCCAGCTTGGTTCCCCGGTGACCGCAGCTGCAGCGCAAGTGCCGCGCGACGATCTCCAGCTTCATCGGGATGGATTTGGCAAAGCATCGGTCTCGCAGTTTGGCCGCCGGAACGATCACAACGCGGCGGCATGCGAGACATTCAACCTGTGCGTTGAGGCCATGGCGAACCAGATCGGCCACCGTATCGAGACGCTTGCTGCCCATAGCCACGGCAGAACATCATAAGAACATTAGTTGTCAAGCGTGCTGCGGGGTTGCGCAATCGGCCTGATCAGAAAGACCCGCAAACCGAATAACAAGACACTTTGCGCCGAAGCAAAAAAGCGCAATAATCCCGCACATTGCAGCTGAGGAGTATGACATCATGGCACTCTTTAGGGTAAATCTCGACGAACAGCTCGAGGAGCATCTGGATAACGCAGCCCAGTACCAGCGGCACGATCGATCCGAAATCGTCCGACAAGCGCTGACCGAGTATTTCAGTTCAGCTCAGAACCACGTCCACGACGACGAAGCCATCTGGGACGAATGGCGCGACTTCTCCCGAACCGTGCTCGACGCACAACAAAAGGCGATCATAGCCGCCATCCGAACCCTTCCCGATGAGGCATGGGCCTCGCGGAGCGAAACGCTCGATCGCCTAACCAAGGCCATCGAAGACGTCGAATGGGACCAGGGCATTGAGCCGATCTATGAAATCTTGAGAGAAAAGGTGATCGAAAAATCGCTCGCCTTCGCCACTAACCCCGAGATCGAACCCACCAACCGAAGCTACCCGTTCGCGCCCATCATCCGCTTCGACATTGGCTTTGCAACCGATGACCTCTACTCGGTCCGGCTGCCGCTGATCCAGGCATTCTTCCAATACTACTGGGAAGCAGGCGAAGCGGCTTTCGATGAAATACCAGCCATCTGGGAAGCTGCCAAAGCGCGCATAGATGCTGGCGAAAGGCGCCCCTCAAATGAGGAAGCTGCAGCGGCGCGACGGACCTCTGGCTAGGAAATGGTGCTCTGGCAAGCGGAGTGGTTGATGTATCATCTTCCGTACGCGCGCCTTGCATGAGGCTACCGTCATGCAAGCGGCCTTGCTTCAAACTTGGTTGCCCCCTCGCAGGATAAACAGTGGGTGGCGTCTCCCGACCTCTGGCCGGGATCGCGCTCTATTCCGCCCCGTGCGCTGCGGCCCCGTCTTCACGAAGGCTTCGCGCACCCAAGGCTTCACCGAGCCCCTGAAAGGTCTCGGTCCTTCAGGTGACGATCGCTGACGCATTTGGCCGCTGGCCACGCTTGCGCGCTGCCGCCTGATGAGCGGCGCTCTCAAGCGGCTCGGGCTGCGCCGGGGCATTGCGTTTCTGATGGCCCGCCGGCTCTCGGTTCCGCCGCTCGCGGCCGAGTTGCCGCGCGCGATTTCACGTTTCAAACTTCTTCGTTTATCAGACCTTTGAAAGGAGATGAGATATGGCCAACGTCAGTGGGTCGGAGCGCAAACGGCGCAAGAAAACGCGCGAAGAGAATTCCGTTTGCGCACGCTGCAGCATAACGCTTAGCGACGGATGTGCGGACACTCATCATGATTTTGAGCGTGGCGATAAGCGATACACGGATGAAGCTCATCGACATGCTGTGTGCAAGCCGTGCCATCGAGGCATTCATCAAGTCTTTCCGCAACAAGCCGTCCCTCTTTCCGAGGTGTTGGCCAAGGAGGCATCAGGTGAGATCAAGATTGCCAGAATCTGCTGTGCGAACTGTGCATAGACACCGCCGCCGCAGCCATCTCGGCTATTGTCGTTTCCGCGGCAAACTGCACGAAGCTGCCGGTCTGCTTCAAGTACGGCTCCTGCTCGTCACTTAATGTGGCCCGCCACTGGTATGGACCCTATCGGTCCTCCTGATCCAGACGGACCGCCTTTTCGATGAAGCCCTGTGGCTCTCTCACGAAATGCGCTGCGTCTGATTGCAGAACCGTCCTGACGACAGCTTCCCTGCTTGGCTGAATGATCGCACCCTCCGGCGTTGCAAAGACGCAGTCGAGTTGCCGCGCGACGTCGCAGACCCCGCCGACCAAAGGCAAAGAGAGATCTGCCGCGTCGAAGCGGACCTGGATTTCTTCGATGAATTCGTCATCGAAGCTCACCTGAATGTCGTCCGCAGGTTCGTCACCCCACACCCGGAGACCGGTGTACGATCGCGGCTTCTCGGGCAGCAGCATGTCGAGTTTTGCGAACAGCGCATCCGCCTTTGCGATGGGCAGTGCCAGAACAACTTCCTCGAGCTGCCCGCGGCTCATGCGTGCAGCGTTGACCCCTGCGATACGCGCCGCAGAGGCAGGGATGAGGTTGATGACGAACTGCCAGACGGCCATGGCCCGAACATAGCGTCAATGCGGGCTCCGACAATGGGCTCGTTCGCTAAGTGCCGCCCGTCCGGGCAGGGCAGCGCCCCTTACCCGCGAACGCGCCCTTCCTTGTCAGGAAGGCGTTCGCGGTCGGAGCTTTCCGACCGTAATGCGCGCAGCGGCGCGCAGGCGGGTCATTCGGCATCCTCCGTCCGGCCAAGTATCGGCTCAGGCTGTCGCTGCGCTTGACTTCGCCGCCCGCGCGGCGGCGCTGCCGGCCTTGCGGCATCGTCCCTGGCAGTCCGTCGCCTGCCGACCAACCCCGCCAAAGGGCCTCTCAAGATTGGTGGTGTTCCCGCTGTAACCCCTGCGCAGGGCCGAAGGGGCGGCCCGGTGTGGCGCTGAAGCGCCTGACCGGCCCTGCCTTCGTCTCACCTGCTCGAGGGCGGGAACGTCTCTTCCACACACACAGGAACACCTGCCGAAACCTATCGGCGGCCGCCCCTTGGTCAAGGATCGCGGTCCCCCCAATTTTCAGCAATCGCGGCTGTCTCGCTGCGCTCGCGCCACGCTTGGCAGAAAATCGGTTCCCCCACGCCCGCCATGGCGGCGGCGAGACGAGCTCGCCGTCCCTGACACGGTTCGTCCGGCCCGATGGGTTTTTGGCTGTTCCCAATGTGGGGACGATTTCAAAAATCGGAGGCTTTTATGACTTTTTTCAATTCGTTCGCAGATCTGGCTCAGGCACGGATCAATCTCGCCGATGCTCGTGAAGGGATCACGGAATCCTATGACGGAGCGTTTCTTGAACACAGCGATCTGGCAAAGCTCAACATCATCGAGGCTCCAATCGCCGCAGAGATGCCGGATCCCGACATGGCGCGCCGCGCCGTGGAGATGGCAATCGGAACGATCTTCGATGTCCTCAAGGACACGCGCATGGAGGAATTTGCGCAGCAACTCGCCTGGGGCATGGTCAACTCCTTCCACATGACCGCACGCCTGGCTGAAGGTCGCGAGGACGATGCTGCAAAGAAGTTGGGCGAAATGGCACGCCACTTCGATCCTTCGGAAATCTACGCTGTCGAGCTCGAGGAAACACAACAGCTCTGCCAGACACTGCAAGGATGCCGCGAAGCGCTCGAGGCGATGCGCGATCATGCAGCGGACGTCTACCGGGTCGAAACCGGTCGCCCCTTCACGGCCGCACGGGGATCGCAAGTCAGCAAGAACGGGGTTACCGCAAGCCAGGTGCAGGCACGCGATT
Organism: Rhodovarius sp.; assembly: GCF_040399605.1. Classification (NCBI taxonomy): domain Bacteria; kingdom Pseudomonadati; phylum Pseudomonadota; class Alphaproteobacteria; order Acetobacterales; family Roseomonadaceae; genus Rhodovarius; species Rhodovarius sp. The sequence continues at coordinate 3,972 of NZ_JBBARU010000085.1, forward strand.
TCCTCGCCGCACGCGCCAAGGATCGCAGGGCACAATTCCAGCCCGATGGCCCGCTGGTGATCGTGTCAGGTGGCCAGAAGGATTGGCACGATTTTGCGATGATCTGGGCTATCCTCGACGACATCAAGTCGCGGATCCCGAACATGGTCCTGGGCACGACCGGCATGCGCAAGGGCGTCGACGCCATGGCCGGTGCATGGGCGCAGCAGAACGGGGTCAACACGATCCTGTTCGTCCCCGATCAGCGCCACGGCAACCGGGCTCCGTTCCTGCGCAACGAGAGCATCGTTAAGCTGAACCCTGTTGAAGCGATCATCGGTGAAGGGTCGGGCATCCAGTCCAACCTTGCACAGCGCCTCCGTCAGGCAGGCGTGCCGCTGCACATCCGCCGGATCAGTGATCAGGCGCAGGTTCGGTCGCGCAACTTTGCGTGAGCGCTCTTCGGAAGGCTCCGGCTTATCCCGGGGCCTTCCGCTCTTCTTTTGCGCAAGGGGCGGGCTCTGGGGGCATCGAACCCCCTTCGCCCGCTGACGCGAGCATCGCGATCCCCTGAGTTTATCAGGCGCGCTTGTGCCTTGGCTCGGCGCGCCTTGCCCATGCTCGATGCTTTGCATCTTGCGGGCATCGCTGCCGCACTAACTGCCACACCCGGACAATGGGTCGACCAGCCATCCTTGGGGTGAACCAGAACCACCTGGCGGCATTCTGCCACCAGCTCAGGTAGTGAGAAAGAAGAGGGGGATGGAGGAGACGAGCAGCGACAGGAGGCAAAGATGCTCGTCACATTCCGCGTCAAGGATATCGAGACAAGGCTCAATTCGAAACCGGCTCAGATATGCCCGCCAGAGCTCGCAGCACTGATGCGCAGACTGCACACCGCCAACAGCACGATCGATGCAGACCCAGGCGAATTCCTGGCCGCGCCCCTGAACTTCGAGATCAATGCCAACGCGCTTGCGATCGCCGAGTTCGCATCCTGTTTCGACCATCGCCCGGAAATGATCGCGATCGTCGAGGAAGCACAGTTTCTTGGACGAATGCTGCGGATCGAGCACCACCAATACGACGCACCGATCACGATGCGGGTGAGTGAGCACATTGCACTGGTAGGCGACATCACAATGAGCAGCGACCTTGCTGCAAAGGTGCTCACCTCGCTTGGCTACCACCGCCAAGAATCTGGCCAACTGTCCCTGCAAAAGCTTGGGACAGCGCTCGAGGATCACCGGACTTATGCGGCTTTCGCCAAGGCAGGAATCACTCCGCTCTTCGAAAGCCTCGCGTTCATCGCCGCCACCGATTGTGGAGAGCAACATCCGCTGCTCGAATGGACCTCATGACTATCCGGACAGCAGTTCACGAGCAGCCACGAACCGACTGAACTCGTCGCCATGTTTAACGCTCGATCTGCAAATTGCCTCCTGCAGGATCGAGGTGGAAAAGGGTGCCCGGCACGTTGCCGCGGTGCCCTTTTTTCATGCCCCCTGGGTCACGGCACTGCCGAACAACCACATTCCGGCACATAGCTTTCGCGAAGTCGCTGGTAACGCATGCCTCCCGCCGCAGGCACGTCCACCACCATCGCCATGAGCACCCCGCCAGCATACTGGTCAACCACTAATTTCCCGACCGAGAAGCCGTGCTGCGCCGGCTTCCGCACCATCGAAAAATTAGCGGTCAAGCCTCCGCTTCGCTCCGGTGACCAGCACACTGACGGGGCGCTGTTTCATGGCATGGCGGACGAGCCGCCGAGCGCCAGGAGGCAAGGTCATGTGCTACACAACAGAAAGCTACGAAGACGACATTTCAGTGCTTCGCCAGATCAATCCCAACATCATCGCCCTTGATGAAAAAACGCTCGAAGCTGAGCGGCGCTCCTACCACACATTCTTCGACGTCCATGTCGTCGAGACCCGGGACGGGTACATCCTCATTGAGGAGGGAGACTATGGCGAGCTGCCGATGCACCTGATCGATCAGATCGTCTACACCGCTACAGGCAAAATGGCCGATGAATTCTGACGAGACAGGGCGGTGGTCACCGCCGCCCAACTCGGCAAAAATCAGGCCTCACCCGCCGAGCTTTTCGAGAGCAGAAATCGCTACCTTTGGCTTCACTTTGACGGCTAGCTCCAGAAGGGCAATCGCCGTATCCTGACCGACCTTTTTGATGAGCCGATTCAGCTCTCGTTCTGCTTCCTCACGCTCAAGCTCTGCAAGCTTCTGCCGGCGCTCCTCCAGCTCCTTTTCCGCTGCTGCCAGGGCAGATCGTTCGCGTTCAAGTTTCGACACCATTGCGCATTCCTCCAAGCCTTGAAAGACCATGCGAAGATGCACCAATCGCAGGGTCTGTTCGAGGCATTTTTTTGCTTGCTGCTCTCGCGATACTTCATCTCGAAGCATGCCCAAATTGGACGCCCACCTTGATCGAACGTGGTGCCAATGACGTGACACAGCGGTCCACAGAGGCAGGCCAAACGTCTGTGGTCAGTTCGCGAGTCCGGCTCGCCGGCACATTCCCCCCGGAAGACCAGCTGGGCCAGTGATCCCCCTATGGCACTGAACCTAGCACAGGGCCTAAGTCCCTAATTTTATGCACACCGTACACCGCTGCGCGGTAGGCTGATGCAGCGAAGTTCTGCATATTTCACAATCAGTTAGGTAAGATTTTGCTCGAAATTCGCACGGTGCAGTCCGCTGCATACCGTCCAGTGCTCCATCATAAATATAAAAATACAGGGGCTTAGCGCTGCACCGGGCTGCATCTTCTAAGCTCTTGGCAAGGGGGCTGCAGCGTTATATACTCGGTCCTGCGATAGACGAACCACGCCTGAAAAGGTGTGGTAGTGGAAAAGAAACAGTTTCAGAGCGTCGGTGTAACGCTCAGCCCAAGGATGATCGACGTCGTCGATCAACTTGCGGCAAGCCGCGGTGTATCGCGGTCAGAAGCCATCCGCATTGCCCTTGAAGTCGGTATTCCGCTCCTGAAGGCGGGACTATCGCTCAATGCCGAGCGGGCTGTTACAATCCTCGAGCATACCCAGCTTGCGCTCTCGCTCATCGTCCAGGAGCAATATCCGGCTGATGCCGAACACCTGATCGCTCAGGCGCTCTCCAACGTGCGAGAGCATCATGGCTGAAGACATCAGGTTCAGCAAAAAAGCTGCCACTCTCACCCACGCTTCCGCGCGCGGAAAAGTGAAGCGGAACGCAGGCAATTTCACGCGCGGATCGCAGCTGTTCCACCATGAAATCCTGATGACCTGGGCGGGCATCAGAATGCCCCTCTACGTCTGGGTCGGAACCGCCATTCTTCTGCTGTGTGCCCTCGTCAGTTTGACCTTCAAGAACCACGAGGTGCAGCTCGTGCTTATGAAGCTCTACGCCGAGGCTTGGGGCTGGGTTCAGCTCAATCCGAACAAGCCTGTAAACCTGACGCTTCCATCGGGTCAGATGGTGCAAGGCACCATGTCCATGGTGCCCTATCATCCTGCAGTGGAAAGGGCGTGGGCCAAGGCTGTGCAGGTCAGCATTTCTGCGGGTCTTGGTGCAGCCTTTATCTGCGTCCCATTGACCGTCTGGTTCGTCGACTTTTCGAAACGGCGCGGCACCGACATTCTGACCGAGCGCCATGAGCGGGGGGCCGTGCTTGTGACACACAGCGAACTGGCCCAAGCCATCACCAGCCATAACTGGAAAGCGCATATCAGCGAGTGCCGCAAGCGCACGCCACCAGTGGACCCCGACAAGATCCTCGCAGAGCCCTTGAAGGACCGTGTTCGGGCGGGTCTGCATGCGCCTTACCGCCTGGCAGGTGTGCCGGTTCCTTGGCGTCTTGAGCAAAGCCATGCGATGTTCATCGGTACTACCGGTGCTGGCAAGACGACCGAGCTGAAGAAGATCGTCACGCAGGCGCGTGAACGCGGGCATCGCTGCGTCATTTTCGATCTGACCGGCACCTTCGTCGAAAGCTTCTATGATGCCGAAACGGACATCATCCTCAACCCGATGGATCGCCGCTGCGTGCCATGGTCGATCTTCAACGACTGCGACAATTACGCCGAATTCATGAGCGCTGCGACAGCGCTGGTTCCCAGCGGCCATAGCGCGGAAGATGACTTCTGGCAGAAGTCGGCACGCACCCTGTTCGTCGAGATGTGCGTCAAAATGATCAAGATGGGCGTGCGCTCAAATGGCGCGCTTTCCTACTTCCTGATGCAGTCGGATCTGAAGACGATCCATGCTCAACTTGAAGGCACGATCGCAGGTCCGATGATGTCACCCGCCGCTGCCAAAATGGCAGAGTCGATCCGGACCACCTTCATCGCCAATGCGAATTTTTTCCGCTTCCTTCCCGAACCTCCTCCTGGCGAAACCTGCTACTCAATCAAGAACTGGATGACCACCGAGGTCAAGGAAGGGTCGATCCTTTTCATCACTTCCACGCACCCGGACCTGGTCCTCAATCGCCCGCTTTTGACGCTGTGGATGGACCTGGCCGTCAATGCGCTGTTCCACATGGGACGGACCCGAGATCTGCGCACCTGGTTTCTCATCGACGAAGTCCATGCGCTGCATCGTCTCCCGGCGATCGATCATGGTCTTCAGACCGCCCGCGCGTTTGGCGGAGCCTTCGTGCTTGGCATGCATTCCTTCGACAAGCTTGAAGAAACCTATGGCGAGAACGGAGCTACCAATCTGGCCTCGCTGGCGGGCACCAAACTGATCCTCAAGACGGCCGATCCCGAGACGTCGCGGCGATGCTCCGAGTTCATTGGCAACCGTCAGGTCCGGATCATGGATGAAGCCTATTCCTACGGCTATAATGACAACCGCGACGCCTCGACGATCACGCCTCGTACCAACGTCGAAGAACTCGTCATGCCGGTCGACATCAGCGACCTGCCCAGCATGCACGGGTTCGTGAAATTCCCCGACGGTTTCCCCGCTGCCAGGATCAGGCTGACGTGGAAGGATTACGAACCCCGCGCCAAGGGTTTCGAGCGTGTCACCGACATGCGCGCCGCCGAATACATCCCACCGTCCGGGGATATCGCGGAATTGGGGGGTGGGGATAGGGAAGGCGCACAACCTGACATCGCGCCTAAGGAGCGGAAGGATCGCGAAGAGGTCGCGCTGAGTGAGGCTGAGCGGGCGGCGCAGCAGCTGAGGGAGGCGATCGAGGGGCCATTGAACCCTGAGCGCGAGCTGACCGAGGAGGAGGTAACACGCAAGATTGAGGATGAAGAGGAGCGGGCAGACTTCGAGCGAAAGCCAGCGCAAGGGGAGCTGTATGGCTATAACCGCCCTGGCAAGAAGGACCAGCGCGACCGGCAAAACCTTGCCATGCGCGACAGCGAAGAGCGCGGCGCGCAAGCGAAGATCGAAGGGCCGAAGGGGCGAGCGCAGAACAGCAGGGCAGACGCGCAGGAGAGCGAGCTTTCCAAAGAGAACATGCGCGGCATCGGCAACGAAAAGCAGAGCCGTCAGGACCCTTCCATCGACGATGATCAGGAGCTTGGGCGATGAGCGCGGCCGCGCAAACTGGCCATGTGTCCCCGTCAATGTGCCCGCATTGTGCCGGTACGATCGGGCGGCGGATAAAGACCGTCCGAGCGGCTCTGGGTATCTCCCAGCACGTGATGGCATTGCAGCTCGGGATCGCGGACAAGACCATCAAGAACTATGAAGGTGGGCACAGGGATCCGCCCTCCAGCCTGATCGCTGCCATCTGCGAACAGTTCCGCATCGATGCCGCCTGGCTTCTGCTGGGCGATGCTTCGCGGCCGATGTTCCAGCATGAGCAGGCAAGGGTGGCCTGAGATGCTGTCGGTCGCATCGGTCGCATCTGCAGGCGGCGCCGCAAACTACTTTGCCAAGGACGACTACTATGTCGGCGATGGTCCTGCCGAGCTTAGCGAATGGGGTGGCGAGGGCGCGAAAGCGCTCGGGCTTGCAGGCCCAGTTGCCAAGGAAGACTTCGAAAAAGTCCTCGATGGCAAGTTGCCCGATGACACGGTCGTAAATGGCAATGCAAACCGCCGCTCGGGCATAGACCTCACATTCTCGATGCCGAAGTCAGCCAGCCTGCTGGCGCAGTTGGGCGGCGACAAACGGATTCTCGATGCACAGCAGGCCGCCGTCAAGGCGACCATGGCCTATCTCGAGAAGCACTATGCGCAGGCCCGCGATCGTTCGCGCAATGCCAACGGCGAGGGCGTGGTCACAGGCAAGCTCCTCTATGCCCTGTTCCAGCACGACACGAGCCGGGCGCTGGACCCGCAGAACCATACCCATGCTGTCATTGCCGCGATGACCCAAGACAAGGATGGCAACTGGAAGGCGCTGTGGAACGGAGAGATCTGGAAGAACAACACAGTCCTTGGCTCCATCTACAACGCCGCGCTGCGGACGAACCTCGAGAAGCTCGGCTACGAAACCCAGATCACGGGCAAGCACGGCCAGTTCGAGATCAAGGGCGTGGCGCGCGATGTGATCGAAGCCTTCAGCCAGCGTCGCCTGACCATTCTGGCAACGGCCGAGAAACTCGGGAAGAGCGCTAACGACACAGAAGCCTTGCGTGAAATCACCAAGCGCACCCGCGATCCCAAGCTCAATCCGGATGATAAGCAGGCGCTTCGGCAGGAATGGGCGAGGCGCGCTGCCGGGCTGGGGTTCGATGCCAAGGCGCTGGTCGAACAGGCGCGGGAACGCGGCTCCGAGGGGCGTGAAAGCCCTTTGGGGTCGCCGCAGCGTGTCCAGGAGACTCTTAGTGCGCTCCGCGACAGCGCCAAGCTCTACACTCGGCCAGCAGACACACTGACAACCAATGGCCTGCAACGGATCACTCTGACGCCCACGCAGCTGCGCACTGAGATGGCAACCGCTTCTGCGATCAGGATCATCGGCGAACGTGAAACCTCCTGGACCCGGGGCGAGCTGGTCAAGACCGCGCTCGACCTTGGGGTGAAGGGTGTGACCGCTGATGGGGTTGAAGCGAGGATTGGCGTGTTGGTGGCCGACGGGAGGGTGCTCGAGGGCAAGAGCGACAGGCTCGATGGCAGGCCTGAGAGATTCACCACGCCCGAGCATGTCGCAATCGAGCGGGCAACCCTTGCCAATGTCGCCGCCGGAAAGGGCGCAGGCCAGGCCATCATTGAAGCTGCCGAGGCACCCGGGCGCTTGCGGCAAGTAGCGGGCACCCACGAGCTCAATGCCGAGCAGATTGCCGCGGGAACTCTGGCGCTGGCCAGCAAGGACCGCACGATCGTGATCCAGGGTGTCGCGGGCGCAGGCAAGACGACAATCATTTCGGCCATCGCAAGCGTAGCTCATCAGGAGGGAAGGGAGGTGATCGGGCTCGCCTTTGCCAACAAGATGGTGAGCGATCTTCGCAGCGATACAGCGATCCGGGGGCCGGACGGTGAGGTTGTCAGGCAGGGTATCACAGCAAGAACCGTCTCATCCTTCGTGAATGAGCATCTGCGGCCCACGCTTGAGGGCTCAGGTCCGAAGTTCGAGGCATCACGAGAGACCTTGCGCGGCAAAGTGCTGGTCTTGGACGAGGCTTCGCTCGTTGCGAACAAGCCGATGAATGACCTGCTCACGATCGCCAACCGGCTTGGGGTTGAAAAGCTGGTCATGATCGGAGACCGGGCCCAGCTGCAGCCGATCGAGGCGGGCAAAAGCTTTTCGCTGATCCAGTCCGATAACCCCGCCATAGCCCGCATCGATACCAGCCTTCGGCAGCGCACCGAACATATGAAGGAAGCCGCTGGCCTCGCGCGCGCCGGAATGTTCAAGGAAAGCTTTGCCTCGCTTGGCGAGCGTGTGGTCGAAGCTGGCGCAGACCACCTCAAGGTCACCGCGCAGAAATGGCTGGAGCTATCGCCAGAAGACCGCGAGCGTACCGCGATCTACTCATCGGGTCGTGCAGCGCGCGGCGAACTCAACCGGATGGTCCAGCAGGGCCTAAAGGCAGAAGGGGCGATCCAGGGGGAAGGGCTGAGGCTGACCACGCTCCTCCCGGCCCATGCGACGCGCGAGGAGCTGCGCTACGCCTCGACCTACAGCAAGGGCCAGCTGCTCGAAGTGACGCGCCAGAACGCCCCCGGAGGGCTTGTTCGGGGGCGGTACGATGTCGAAAGCATAGACGTGAAGGGCCGGGTCATGCTGCGCGATGAAAGCGGCAAGCTGATCAAATTCGATCCGGCGGCGATCGACCCTTCGGACAAGCGCGATGCCTTGAGGCTCTCCGAAAAGCACAAGGAGACAATCTACGAGGGCGACAAGATCCGCTGGACCGAAAAGGATGATGCCAGGGGGCTGATGAAGTCCGAGGAGGCGAGGATCCTCGGGATCAGGGATGGGATCGTCACGCTCGAGAACAAGGCAGGCGAGATCGTAGAACTCAAGCAGAATGACCGCATGCTCGAGCGCATGGGCCTGGCCTATGCGATCAACATGCATCAGGCGCAGGGCGACACGCGCGACATGGCGATCGGTGAGATGCACTCATCGGCCAGGCACTTGTCGAACCAGCGTCTGGCGCTCGTCATGATGACCCGGGTGCGCGACGACATCATAGTCGTCACCAACGACCGCGATCGGCTTCTCGCACAGATCGGCCGCAACCCGGGCGACAAGACCAGCGCACTCGAAACCCTCGGCGAAAAGCAGGTCGAGGCCAAGCGCAGCGGCCGCGAGGCTGGCGAATTCCGGCCCACAATTCCCGATCATTTGAGGGCGCCCGAGGACAGGCAAGCAAATGCCTCACGGATCGATCCGGCGAGCCTTCGGGCAACGCCCCAGCTCGATGTGCCCGAACGCAACATCGAACGCAGCCGATAGGAGGAAGATCGTGACACAGATGGGCCATGCCAAAGCGGGCACGCCGCCTTCAGACACTTTCGAGATTCACCTCACGCAGCAGCTGACCCTGACCAATCTGGTGAACGAGGCAGGACTCTCGGAGATTGCGCGTGCCGCTGGCGGGGACAGCTTTGTGGTCTGCGACCTCAATACGTACGGGGTTCAGGGATGCGCTGATCTGCGAGCCGCCCTCCATAACCAGAAAATGGCCGCCGAGTTGGTGGCGATAGGTCTGATGATCCTTGTCGCAGTTCTGGTGGGCACGATCGCGGCCGCCTTTGTGAGGCTGGTGGCGCAGCGGGCGGCTCCTCCTTGGGAGCGGTGCGCCGTTGCCTTTATCCCGCTGCGCAGGGGTCGGGCAAAGCCCCGGAAAGATGCGGTCAACATCATAACCAGGAAGGAGAAGAGGCATGGCGCTTGAATACAAAGACGCAGGGACCGTCGGAAGCAAGCGTGGGGCGAAGGACGGGGCGCAGCACAAAAAGGTTGATCTGCGCGATCTCCACATCCACAATGCCGGCGGTCAAAGTACCGTTCAGAAA
>NZ_JBBARU010000086.1:0-13239 GCF_040399605.1 Rhodovarius sp.
AGGCCGTCGCCTATCGCCAGATGTCGCTGCTGCTGCGCCGCCCGCCGGGCCGCGAGGCCTATCCGGGTGACGTCTTCTACATCCACTCCCGCCTGCTCGAGCGTGCGGCGAAGATGAACGAAGATTTCGGCCTCGGCTCGCTCACCGCTCTGCCGGTGATCGAAACCCAGGCCGGTGACGTCTCCGCCTATATTCCGACCAATGTGATCTCGATCACCGATGGCCAGATCTTCCTGGAGACCGAGTTGTTCTTCAAGGGCATCCGCCCCGCGGTGAATGTCGGTCTTTCGGTGTCGCGCGTCGGCTCGGCCGCCCAGATCAAGGCGATGAAGCAGGTGGCCGGCAAGATTAAGCTGGAACTGGCCCAGTACCGCGAAATGGCCGCCTTCGCCCAATTCGCCTCGGATCTCGACGCCTCCACCCAGGCCCTGCTGGCCCGCGGTGCGCGCCTGACTGAGCTGCTGAAGCAGCCGCAGTTCAAGCCCGTTCCGGTTGAGGAGCAGGTGCTGGCCATATTCGCCGGCACGCGTGGCTATCTCGATGGCATCCCGGTCAATTCCGTGGGTGAGTTCGAGCGCCGCATGCTCTCCGAGATCAAGGCCTCTGCGCCGGAGATCGTGGACGCCATCCGCAACGACCGCGAAATCAAGAAGTCGACCGAAGACAAGCTGGTCGCCTTCCTGGACGGTTTCGCCAAGTCCTTCGCGGCGTAATACCTGATGGCAAGCCTGAAAGCGCTTCGCCTGCGGATCAATAGCGTGAAATCCACGCGCAAGATCACGCAGGCCATGAAAATGGTGGCCGCCGCCAAGCTCCGCCGCGCGCAGAGCCAGGCTGAGGCCGCCCGGCCCTATGCCGAGCGTATGGCCCGCATGCTGGGCGCCCTGGGCGCTGCCGTTGTTGGCAGCCCCGATGCGCCGAGGCTGCTGGTGGGCACCGGTTCCGAGAAGACCTATCTGCTGGTGGTCGTCACCGCTGAGCGTGGCCTTTGCGGCGCCTTCAACACCAATGTCGCCCGCTTCGCCCGCAGCCGCGTCCGCGAATTGGAGGCGGCCGGCAAGACGGTCAAGCTGATGACGGTGGGCCGTAAGGGCGCTGCCTTCCTCAAGCGCGAATTGGCCAGCCGCTTCACCGCTGAGGTCAGCTTCGCCGGCCAAAAGCGGATTGGCTTCGAGGATGCCGCCGGTGTGGCCACCATGGTGACCACCATGCTGGCCGATGGTGATTTTGATGTTTGCGAACTGATTTATAATCGGTTCAAAAACGTCATCTCCCAGGTGCCAACGGCGCAGCGCCTCATCCCTGCACCACTGCCCGAGACGGCGGAAGAGGCCGCTTCGGGTGCACAGGCGCTCTACGAATACGAGCCGGCCGAGGAAGAGATTCTGGCAGCGCTGCTGCCGCAGAATTTGAGCATCCAGGTCTATCGCGCGCTCCTCGAATCGGGCGCGGGCGAGCAAGGCAGCCGCATGAACGCGATGGATAATGCCACGCGCAATGCCGGCGAGATGATCAAGAAACTCACGCTGAACTATAACCGCACACGCCAGGCCAACATCACCAGCGAGCTGATCGAGATCATCTCCGGTGCTGAAGCCGTTTAAGGAGCCGCTCCCATGAAGAACAATGTTGGCAAGATCACCCAGGTGCTTGGCGCGGTCGTGGACGTGCAGTTCCCCGAGGAACTGCCCGCCATGCTCAACGCGCTCACCGTGAAGATCGGCGATCGCACGCTGGTGCTCGAAGTGGCGCAGCATCTGGGCGAGCGCACCGTGCGCACCATCGCCATGGACACGACCGATGGTCTCGTCCGTGGCTCGGAAGTGACCGATAGCGGCGTTGGCATCTCGGTGCCCGTGGGTGCCGGCACGTTGGGTCGCATCATGAACGTCATCGGCGAGCCGATCGACGAGCGTGGCCCGGTGCCGCATGAGAAGACCTACACCATCCACCGCGCCGCGCCCTCCTTCGAGGATCAGGCGACGAGCGCGGAAATCCTGGTCACCGGCATCAAGGTGATCGACCTGCTCGCCCCCTACATCAAGGGCGGCAAGATCGGCCTCTTCGGCGGCGCCGGCGTGGGCAAGACGGTGACCATCCAGGAGCTGATCAACAACATCGCCAAGGGCCATGGCGGCGTGTCGGTCTTCGCTGGCGTGGGTGAGCGCACCCGCGAGGGCAATGACCTCTATCACGAGATGGTCGATGCCGGCGTCATCAAGCTCAATGATGGCAATACCGAAGGCTCGAAGGTGGCGCTGGTCTATGGCCAGATGAACGAGCCGCCGGGTGCGCGCGCCCGCGTCGCGCTCTCGGGCCTGTCCATCGCCGAGTTCTTCCGCGATGAGCAGGGGCAGGATGTGTTGTTCTTCATCGACAACATCTTCCGCTTCACCCAGGCCGGCGCCGAGGTCTCGGCGCTTCTGGGTCGTATCCCCTCGGCGGTGGGCTATCAGCCGACGCTGGCGACCGATATGGGCGCGCTGCAGGAGCGCATCACCTCCACGAAGAAGGGCTCCATCACCTCGGTGCAGGCCATCTACGTGCCGGCCGATGACTTGACCGACCCCGCGCCCGCCACCTCCTTCGCCCACTTGGACGCGACGACGACACTGAACCGCTCGATCGCCGAACTCGGGATCTTCCCCGCCGTGGACCCGCTGGACAGCACCAGCCGCGCCATGGACCCCCGCGTGGTCGGTGAAGCCCATTACAACACCGCCCGCGAAGTCCAGCGCATCCTGCAGACCTATAAGTCGCTGCAGGACATCATCGCGATCCTGGGCATGGATGAGCTCTCGGAAGAGGATAAGCTGATCGTCGCCCGGGCCCGCAAGCTGCAGCGCTTCCTCAGCCAGCCTTTCCATGTGGCTGAGGTCTTCACCGGCACGCCTGGCGTCTTCGTGAAGCTCGAGGACACCGTCCGAAGCTTCGCCGCGATCTGCAAGGGCGAATATGACCACCTCCCCGAAGCGGCCTTCTACATGGTTGGCCCGATCGAGGATGCGGTGAAGAAGGCCGAATCGCTCAAGCAGGCCGCCTGATAGCAGCCTTCGCAGCCCCGGGCCCTCGCCCGGGGCAAAAAGGGCGGCTTCGGCCGCCACTGATTTCTCACTTGGGGGCGTGACATGGCCACTTTCCAACTCGAACTCGTCTCGCCGGAGAAGCTGCTGCTCTCCCGCCAGGTCGATATGGTCATCATCCCCGCCGCCGAGGGTGAGATGGGCGTGCTGCCCGGCCATGCGCCGATGATCGTGGCGCTTCGCGGTGGCGCCATTCGCGTCACCGAAAACGGCCAGGTGACCGAGAGCCTTTTCGTCGCCGGCGGCTTCGCCGAGGTGACGCCTGAGCGGGTGACGGTGCTGGCCGATGAGGCAACACCGCTCTCCGAGATCAGCCGCGCCAATGCCGAAGCCCGCGTGGCCGAGGCTGAGGCCGAATACAACGCCGCCGCCATGGCAAGCCCGGAGAAGCGCGACGCCGCGATGGCGCGCCTGCTCTCCATGCGCAGCATGGCCACACTTGCCCAGGCATCGTAGGCGTCCGGCTTGAAACCAGGGCTTGGCGAGCGAACATCGCGTTCATGAAGCATTGGACCCTGGACGATATTGATTGGCACCGGTTTGATCCGGCATTGGTCGATCCTGAGATCGTGGCGCTGGTCAAATCAGCGGCCATGGTCGAGCGCAATGGTGATGATTACGCGCTCTACCTCAAAAGCGTCTTCGCTGACGATCCGGATTTCCGCGCTGCGGCGGATCTTTGGGCGGTTGAGGAAGTCCAGCATGGGGATGCGCTGGGGCGCTGGGCCAGCCTAGCCGATCCTAGCTTTGATTATTCCGGCTGCTTCCTCCGCTATCGCGCCGGCTACAAGATCGATGTTCGGGCCGATGCCTCGCGCCGCGGCTCACGTTCGGGCGAACTCGTGGCGCGTTGCATCGTAGAGACCGGCACTTCCAGCTATTACACTGCCCTGGCCGATGCCTCGGCCGAGCCCGTGCTGGTCCAGGTCTGCCGCCTGATCGCAGCCGATGAGTATCGGCATTTCAAGCTGTTCTATGATCATCTGCGGCGCTATCTGGCGCGCGAGAACCTCTCGCGGCTGGGGCGTTTCCAGGTGGCGCTCAGCCGCGCCACCGAAAGCGAGGATGACGAACTCGCCTTTGCCTATCACGTCTCCAATGAGCCTGAGGGTGCCAGCTACGACCATCAGCGCTGCATCGCCGGTTATATGGGCCGGGCCATGGGTTTTTATCGCCAGCCTCATCTCGACCGTGCCATGGGCATGATGTTCAAGGCGGTGGGGCTGCCGCCCCGGGGGATGCTCTCCTCCTGGGCCGGGCGGGCCGCCTTCCGCCTCGTGCAATGGCGCCATGGCCGCTACCAAAGGGTGCTGGCCAAACCGGCTTGAGCCCGGCGTGGCGCAGCCTGCGCCTTGCCCTCAGCAGCCAGCCCCGCTTCAATCCGTAGCATGTCACAGGAACCTCGCATGCGCTTCTCCCGCCGAACCACCTTGGCCCTTCCTGCCAGTCTCGTCGCCACTGCGGCGGGGGCGCAGGGCTTCCCCGACAGGCCGCTGCGCTGGATTGTGGGCTATCCCCCCGGTGGCGCCTCGGATGCCTTTGCACGGCTGATCGCGGGGCTCATGGCGCCCCGGCTGGGGCAGAATGTGGTGGTGGAGAACCGCCCCGGCGGCGGCGCCGTGCTGGCCAGCGAGACGGCGGCCCGCAGCCCGGCCGATGGCCTGACCTGGCTGCATGTCGATAACGGCATTCTGGTCTATAATCCCGCCCTCTATGCCCGCCTGCCGATTAACCCGGACACTGATTTCACCGGCGTGGGCTTCATTGGTCGGTTCCCGCTCTATCTGGTGGTGCGCGCCGATAGCCCCTGGCAGGATTTCGCCGCCTACCGGGCCGCCGCGCGTAGCCTCGCGCCCAATTACGGCACGCCTGCCGTGGCCAGCCCGCACCATCTGGCGATGGAAATGGTCAAGCGCCGCACCGGCCTTGATGCCCAGCATGTGCCCTTCCGTGGTGGCCCCGCCGCCATGCAGGAATTGCTGGCCGGCAATATCGAGAGCGTGGTGATCGATACCGCCACCGGCCTGCCCTTCATCGCCGATGGAAGGGTGCGGGCACTCTGCGTGCTGAGCGAGACGCGCTCCGAGAAGGCACCCGCCGTGCCCACGCTGCGCGAATTGGGCTTTGCCGAGGCCGTGGCCTATGGCTGGCAGGGCATGAGCGTGCCGGCCGCAACACCTGCGACAATCATCAACCGGCTGAGCGCCGAGATGATCGCCGCCATCCAGTCGCCGGAGATTTCAGGCCGGATGAGCACGCTAGGCATCGAATACCGGCCCTGGTCACCGGCCGAATTCAACGCTTTCGTGGCCGCCGAGAATGCGGTGTGGCGGCCGCTGATTCGGGAATTGGGTATTCGAATCGACGGCTGAGGGCCTGGGCCTGGGGCATCATCCGTTCAAACGGCATCGTTTGAACGGATAAAGATGTTCACCAAACACAAGCTTGGAGCCGCGAAGGCAACAGGCTCTAAATCTCCAACACCACATTGCCCATGGCGCTGCCCTGCTCCACCGCCTGATGCGCGGCGACGATATCGGCGAGTGTCATGCGCGCCGCCACCGCGTGCTGCAAAAGCCCCGCCCGCGCCCAGGCATTGAGCGCGCCCACCGCCCGGGCCCGGTCGGAATCGGTCAGTTCATAGACAATGAAAAACCGATAGCCGATGCCCGAGACGATATTGGGGAAGAAGGAGAGCGAGGCCTCTGGCCGGTTCGAGCCATACACCGCGACAAAACCACCCGGCGCCAGCAGGCCCGGCAGGGTCGCGGCATTGCCAGCAAGATCCAACTCGATCACCCGCTCCACCCCGCGCCCGGCGGTCAGCGCCTGCACCCGGGCCACCACATCCTCCGCGCGGTAATTGATCGTGGCATCCGCCCCCGCGGCCATGGCATGGGCGGCTTTCTCCGGCCCGCTCACGGTGGCCAGCACCTGCCTCGCCCCCAGCAGCCGGGCGAATTGGATGGCGTAATGCCCCACCGCCCCAGCACCGCCCTGCACCAGCACCGCCTGGCCTGCCACGCCGCCATCGGTCAGCACCGCATGCAGCGCCGTCAACGCCGGTATGCCAAAGCAGGCGCCGGCGGCGAAATCGGTATTGTCCGGCAATTCCACCGCCTGCGCGGCGGGGGCGCAAAAATACTCGGCCGCGGTGCCGAAGGCGCGTTTCCATTGGCCGTTCCACAGCCAGACGCGCTGCCCCACCCGGTCGGCCGGAACACCCTCGCCAACCGCCGCAATCACCCCAGCGCCATCACTATGGGGGATAATGCGGGCAAAGGCGGGCGCGCGGCCCAGGCGGGATTTCACATCCGAAGGGTTCACCCCACTCGCCATCACGCGCACCAGCACCTCGCCGGGCCCGGGGCTGGGCGTGGGCATCTCGCCCAGTGCCAGCACTTCGGCCGCAGGGCCGTTCTTCTCCCACCAGGCGGCGCGCATCATGCCATTGTGACCGGCAGGGCGGTGTTCGGGCGGTGTGGCATGGGGCTTAACTTTCCTGGCTGAGGCCCTGAAGGCGGGCTGCAAACATGCACCCACGCCCTGCCGCTGCAAAGCTGGGCTGGACTTCAACCTGTAACCCCGCTGAATTGCTCAGCGCCGAGGAAATCTCGCCGGCGGCATTCCCAAGCGGGCTGCCAAGCCCCATCTGTCAGGAATGCTGATTCTGACCCGACGCACCACCATCGCCGCCGCCCTTGCCGTGCCAGCCGCAGGCAGCCTGCCTGCCGCCGCCCAGGCCACGCCCCCTGCCGTAACAGAGCGCCCGCTCTTCGGCGCCAAGAGCTGGGTTCTGGGCAATGGGCTGAAAGTGGTGCTGGCGGAAAACCACCGCGCGCCAGTTGTCGCCCATTATGTCTTTTATGGCGCGGGCTCGGGTGAGGACCCTGCCGGCCTCTCCGGCATTGCCCATTTCATGGAACACATGATGTTCAAGGGCTCGGGCAATGTGCCCTCGGGCGATTTTTCTCGCCTCGTGGCGCGCGAGGGCGGGCAGGACAATGCCTTCACCTCACGCGATGCCACGGCCTATTTCCAGCATGTTGAAAGCTCCCGCCTCGCCCTGATGATGCGCATGGAGGCTGACCGCATGGCCGGCCCCGCCTTCAATCCCGATGAATTCGAGGCCGAGCGCAATGTGGTGCTGGAGGAGCGGCGGCAGGTGATTGAAAGCCAGCCGCGCTCGCTGTTTCAGGAGAGTTTCGATGCCGCGATGTGGGGCCGCCAGCATTGGCGCGGCCGCCCCATCATTGGCTGGCCGGAGGAAATCCGCGCCATTTCCCGCCAGGACATGCTGGATTTCTTCGCCGCCCGCTATTCGCCCAGCAATGCCACGCTGATCCTGGCTGGTGACGTGACCGAGGCTCGCGCGCGCGAATTGGCCGAGGCCACCTATGGCCTGGTGCCCACCCGCCCCTTCACTCCCCGCGCCCGCAACGCCACCCCCGCCGCCGCGGTGGAAGAGCGGCTTGAACGGCGCGAGGCCGCAACGCGTGAGGCCGTGCTGGTGCGCGCCATCGCCGCCCCCTCGATGACCTGGGGCGAGACCCACCACGCCCATCCGCTGGAGATTTTGGCCCATATCCTGGGCGGTGGCACCGGCTCGCGGCTGCATCGGGCGCTGGTGGAGAGCGGCCTCGCGGTCAATGCCAGCGCCGGCTATGATGGCGAGACGGCGGGGGCGGCGAATTTCACCATCTATTCCACCCTGCGCGCGCCCACGACGCGGGAGGCGCTGGAGGGCGCGGTGATGGCCGAGATCAAAAAACTCCTCGATGATGGCGTGAGCGAGGCCGAAACCGCCCGCGCCATCCGCCAGCAAACCGCCGGCGCGCTGCTGGCGCTGGACGGCATTGGCGCAGCACCGCGCATGCTCGGCGGCACCCTCTCCCTCGGCCTGCCGATTGAGGAGGCGGAATATTGGCCCGCCAGGCTCAGGGCGGTCACCCAAGCCCAGGTGAATGCGGCGGCACGCGCGGTGCTGGCCAATCCCCTCGCCACCACCGGCTGGCTGCTGCCGGCATGATCCCCAACGCAACCTCGCTGGCCGATCTGCCGCCGCGCGCCCCCTTCGCCCTGCCCATCACCATCATCGAGGAGGGGGGCATCACCGCCTGGCTGGTGGAGGACCATTCCGTCCCCGTCGTCTCGCTGAACTGGTCCTGGCGCGGGGGTTCCGCCTTCGACCCCATCGGCCATGAGGGCATGATGGCGCTGGCCGCCGCCATGCTGAGCGAGGGTGCCGGTGACCTCAACAATCTGGCCTTCGCCGATGCCGCGCGCGATGCCGGGGTCGCGATCAATTTCAGCGTGGGCCGCGATAGCACATCGGGCAGCCTGCGCGCGCTGAGCGATGCCCTGCCCGAGGCCATTCGCCTCGCCCGGCTGGCGATGACCGAGCCGCGGCTTGATGCGCGTGATCTCGACCGGGTGCGGGCACGCGCCATCGTCGGCGCCCGCCAGGCGACCGAAACGCCCCGCGGCATGGCCAGCCGCGCCTTCTGGGCCGCAGGCTTTCCCGGCCACCCCGCCGGCCGCAGTTCCAGCCCCGAAAGCTTCGCCGCCATCCCCGCAGCCGGCCTGACTGCGGCTATTGCCCGGCAATTCCGCGGCGAGGGCCTGCTGATCGCCGCCGCCGGTGCCATCACCGCGGCAGAACTGCGGGCGGCGATCAACGCCCTCTTCGGTGGCCTGCCGCGCGGTGCCCCGCCTTCCCTGCCCGAATTGCCGGCGCTGGCGCAATTCGGCCGCCAGGTGGTGGAAAAACCGGCCCCCCAATCGGCGGTGCAATTCGGCCAGAATGCCCCCCTACCCCATGATCCGCGCTGGGAACCCACCCAGGTAGCGTTGCGAATCCTGGGCGGCGGCGGCTTCTCCTCGCGGCTGATGAAGCTGATCCGGGAGGAGCGCGGCCTGACCTATGGCATTGGCGCGGGCATGGATGTGCTCTTTGGCCGTGGCGTGATCGTGGGCCAGGCGAGCACTGATAATCGCAACGCGGCCGATATGCTGGCCCTGCTGGAGCGAAGCTGGCGGGCCATGGCCAATGATGGGCCAACACAGGATGAACTGTCTGAGGCGGTGGATTTCCTCAACGGCTCCCTGCCGCTGCAATTCAGCGACAGCCGGCGCATCGCCGCCGGGCTTTTGAGCCTCATGCAGAACAACCGCACACCCGCCTGGCTGGCCGCCCGCCCCGCCCGGCTCTCCGCCCTGACGCGCGAGGATGTGGCCCGCGCCGCGCAGGGCTTTGGCGAAACACCGCTCTCGATCATAGTAGCCGGCCAGCCGATTGGCCTGTAGAAGCCTGCCATGGGTGACAATATGAGCGATGCATGGGCGGCGGTGATGGCCGCGGGACGAATGCCCCGCGCCGACGGCACTGCGCCGGACACTATCCGAGCCCTCTTCGCCGCCGATCCGCAGCGGTTTGAGCGCATGTCATTCCGCGCCGACAATATGCTGCTCGATATCAGCAAGACCGCAATTGACGCCCGCGCGATGGCCGCCTTGCTGGAATTGGCGCGCGCGGCCGGCGTTGAGGAACGGCGCGACGCCATGGCCAATGGCGAGCATGTGAACGTGACCGAGAACCGCCGCGCCCTGCATATGGCGCTGCGCGCGCCGGTGGGGGCCAGCCGCGCCTCGGGCGGGGCCGCGGTGGCGGCCGAGGTGCATTCCACCCTGGGGCGCATGCATGCCTTCACCCAGGCGGTGCATGGCGGCGCACTGCGCGGCGCCACCGGCAATCGCTTCACCCATATCCTGAATATCGGCATTGGCGGCAGTGATCTGGGCCCGGTGATGGCGGTGCGCGCGCTGATCAACCCGGCCTCGCCGATGCAGGCCCTGCATCTGGGCAATGTCGATGGCCATGGCTGGCGCGCCCTACTCGCCACGCTCGACCCCACCCGCACCCTGGTGCTCGTGGCCAGCAAGACCTTCACCACCCAGGAGACCATGGCCAATGCCGTTCTGGTGAAGGGCTGGCTGGCACAGACGCTGGGCGAGGACAAGGCGGCCTCGCATATGGCCGCGCTATCGACCAATATTCAGGCCTGCGCCGATTTCGGCATTCCCTCCGAACGGGTCTTTCCCTTTGGCGATTATGTGGGCGGGCGCTTCTCCATGTGGTCGGCCATCGGCCTCTCCCTGGCCCTGGCCCTGGGCTGGGACAGTTTCGAGCGGATGCTGGAAGGTGCGAGGGCGATGGACCTGCATTTCCTGCGCACGCCCTTGGCCGAGAACCTGCCGGTCCTGCTGGCACTCACCGAAATCTGGCATGTCAATGCGCTGGGCCTGAGCCATCGCGCGGTGCTGCCTTATGATGAGCGCCTGCGCCGGCTGCCGGCGCATTTGCAGCAGTTGGAAATGGAAAGCCTGGGCAAGCGCGTGACGCTGCGCGGTGAGCCGGTGCCACAGGCCACAGGCCCGGTGGTGTTTGGCGAGCCCGGCTCCTCAGCCCAGCACAGCTTCATGCAGATGGTGCATCAAAGCCCGCAGCCGGTGCCGGTGGATTTCATCCTCATCGCCCGGCCCGACCATCCCTGGACGCAAAACCATCGCATCCTGCTCGCCCATGGCCTGGCCCAGGCCGAGGGGCTGCTGGCGGGCAAGAATGCCGATGCCGTGCGAGCCGAAATGCGGGCCGCCGGCAGCGATGAGGCGGCGATCGAAAAGCTGGTCGAACACCGCGTCTTCCCCGGTGACAGGCCCAGCACCACCATCGTGCTGCCCCGGCTGGAATCCTTCACCTTCGGCCAACTCATCGCGCTGTATGAGCACAAGGTCGCGGTGCTCGGCGCGCTATGGGACATCAACCCCTTCGACCAATGGGGCGTGGAGCTTGGCAAGCAATTGGCCAATCCGCTGCTGGCCCAATTGGAGGAGCGGGTGGTGAAGCCCGGCCAGCATGACGGCAGCACGACCGGGCTGCTGCGCGAAATCCTCAAACTCCGCGCGGATGGCTGAGGCGTTCAGCCCCGCGCCACATAGCCATAGGCCAAGTTGCTCCGCCCCGGGCCATTCTCGGCATAATCGCGCTTGATCCGCGCCACCGGGTCATCCAGCAAATCAGCGCGGCGCTGGTAATTATACATCCGCGCCGAATTGCCGCCGAAGATCATGCTCTTGATCGGCCCATCCGCCGCCCCCAGCGGTGCGAAGCCATGGGCGCGCTGCATCGCTTCGGGAATCTCCAGCCGGCGCAGCGCCTCGATCTGCCATTGCGGGCTGCCGGTCCAGATCGCATCGGTGCCCCAGACCACATGATCCGCCCCCAGGCCACGGATCAGCGTGCCCATCAGCGCGGCGCATAGCCCAGGCTCTACCACCGTGGTCTGGGCGAAGATCTGGCCCAGATCGCCATAGACATTGTTCACGCCGAATTTCGCCGGAATTTCGGCCAAATCAGTGGTCCAATCCACCCGGCCGGTGCGGTTGAACTGGTCAATCCCCACCCCGGCCCCGCCACCACCCACCCAGCGATAGGCGGAGTGGTAGATCACGAAATTGATCTGCGGCCAGTCCTTGGCGGCGCGGCCCACATCATCGACCCCAGCAAAGGGCAGCAGATGCGGGAAGCGATTGGTCACCTGCTGCGGGTAGAGCCCCTTATGGACGCAGACGATATTGTTCCCCGCGCGCAGGATACGCTCATAAAACGGGTACATCAGCCGCTCATCATCCATCCGCCAGGGATATTGCGCGAGATGCTTGTTGGTGTTGTCGCCCACCGTATAGCCCTTCCAGCTATCGGGGCGCAGTTGCTCGATGCAGCGCTCCACCTCATCCATCCAGCCCGGCTGGCCTGGGGTGAAAATGGCATGGCTCATCACCCGGCGGGTGCCGGCGGCATCATTCACACGCTTGCGGGCATCAAACTTCATGTCATTGGTGAGGAACCAATCCTTCGGATCATCGGAGGGCGCGCCCGATATCATCGCCACCGAGGTGTCGGAATCCAGGAAGACCTCCTTGAACCAATTCGCCTCCATCAGGTCCTGGATGGTCTGCTCCCGCCCCACCAAAGCCGGGTTCCAGCCGGCCCGGCCGACTGAGCGCCGGGCCTCGACAAAGGTCATGATCCGCGTGTCGGGACGCAGGAAATGGGTGTGGACATCCATGATGAACTGGCCAGCCAGGCTGGATTGCCGGGCCGCAGCCGTATCTGCCTGCTGCGCCTCAGCCCGCGAGACGGTGTAGAGCGGGCCATAGACCTCGTTCATCGCCAGGAAGGCCGCCGCCATGCCCGAGGCGGTCTGCAGGAAACGGCGGCGGTCCAGCCCCTGCTTGGCGCCATAATCATCGGCCATCGCCTTGATCCGGGCCTCGACCTGCTTTTGCCGCTCGGTCTGCGGGCTGGGCCAGAATTCGTCGGAACTGATCACCTGGGTCGGGATGGGTGAGGGGAACATCACCTCATCAGCCGGCCGCAATGCGTTCAGGTCATCATCGGTGAGAAATCCGCCCATGTCGCTGCATCCTGATCTGTGACGCTTAGGTCATGATGATCGGGGCCTTGGCGTGATTTCAAGTGAATTTCATCCGCGCGGCGGCGGCTTACTCGGCCACAACCAGCCCCTCGCGCCGGGGGTCTGCCGCGCCGTTAAGCACGGGCGGGTTGCCGGGCTGGATCCGGATCAGGTTCAGTCCCGAGGGCATTGCCATTGTCACCACCGGCAGGCCGCGCTCCTGCAGCAGGGCAGCCAGGCTGGCCACCGCCGTGCCCGCCTCCAACTCCACCGCATTGTTCATCGGGCCCACATGCGGCAGCCCCGCCGCCAGCGCCGGCTCCATGCCCCAATCCAGCAGCGCCACCAGCGACTGCGCGACATAGCCAATAATCCGCGCCCCGCCGGGTGAGCCGGTGATGGCCACCAGCCTGCCCTGCGCATCAAACACCAGCGCCGGGGACATGCTGGAGCGCGGCCGCTTGCCCCCCGCCACCCGATTGGCCACGGGAAAGCCATCGATCTCCGGCCGGAAAGAGAAATCGGTCAATTGATTATTCAGAACAAAGCCACCCACGCCGATATGGGCGCCGAAATTGCCCTCCACCGTCGTGGTCATCGTTACAGCATTGCCGCGCGAATCGAGCACCGAGAGATGCGCGGTGCCCGCCTCGGGCTGTGGCGGCTGGGTGGCGCGGGGC
>NZ_JBBARU010000087.1:0-12603 GCF_040399605.1 Rhodovarius sp.
GGGTGGCGCGGGGCGGTGCCATAAGGGGATTGCCATGGCGGATTTCGGCAATGCCACGCCCGGCCTGCAAAGCCTGGGCGCGCAGCAGCAGATAGGCAGGGTCAAGCAGACCCCCGACTGGCACGGGCAAATCAGCCGGGTCGGCCAGAAAGCGGTTGCGGTCGGCGAAGGCCAGCCTTCCGGCATCGCCCAGCAGCATCGCAGCCTCGGCACTGCCGGAAGGCAATTGGCCAATGGCGGTGTGCTCCAGTAGCCCCAGGATCTGCAGCACCACGAGCCCTCCCGAAGGCGGCGGCGGCACGCAAATCGTCCATTGCCGATAGGGCCGGCAGAGTGGCTCGCGGCGCAGCGGCTCATAACCGGCGAGGTCATCGGCGGTCATCAGCCCGGCATTGGGGTGGCTGCGGATCACCATCGCGATCTCCGCGGCGATGGGGCCGCGATGCAGCGCATCCGCCCCCTGCTCTGCCACCGCGCGCAAGGTGGCGGCCAGGGCCGGGTTGCGCAGAATGCTACCCGGCGGCAGGGCAGCGCCATCGGGCTGAAAATAGAGCGCTGCCAGCCGCGGGTCGCGCCGCAAATTGGCAGCGGAGAGCTCGATCGCCCGCGACAACCGTTCAGAGACGGCAAAACCCTGTTCGGCCAGGGTGATAGCGGGCTGCATGAGTTGCGACCAAGCCAGCGCGCCATGTTGCCGATGCGCCGCCTCCAGCATGCGCAGCACCCCAGGCACCCCCACGCTGCGGCCGCCCACCACCGCCGCGGCAAAGGGCATGGGCTGGCCATTTTGCATGAAGAGGTCACCACGCGCAGCCGCAGGCGCCGTCTCCCGCCCATCCCAGGCCTGGGTCACGCCGCGCTGGCCATCGTGATGCAGCAGGAAGGCGCCGCCGCCAATGCCGGAGGATTGCGGCTCCACCAGTGTGAGCACGGCCTGGATGGCAATGGCGGCATCCACCGCCGTGCCGCCGGCGCGCAGCATCGCCATCCCCGCCTCGCTGGCCAAAGGATGTGGGGCGACCACCATCTGCCGCCGCGCTGCATCGCTCGCCACCGGCTGAGCCAGAGCCGGGCAAGAGAGCAGCAGCCACAGAACAAAAAACCGCGAATTCATGCCAAAGCTATGAAAAGACAAGGCGCCGCTAGGTGCAAGCTTTTCCAACCGCAGGACACCCATGGAGCCCTGCCGGCCCACGCGCTCAGTTCGTTGCCGGTGCGGGGCTAGCCGGTACGGCGGGTGCGGCGGCGGGGGCCGGCACATCCAGAATCGAGCGCCGCTCAACCGCGCCGCGATCCAGCACCGCCATCAGCAGCGACAGCACAAAGAACGCCGTGGCCAGGATGGCCGTGGCCCGGGTGAGCAAATTGGCGGTGCCGCGCCCGCCCATGAAACTGCCCATGCCACCGCTGGAGCCGATGCCAAGACCGCCGCCCTCGCTGCGCTGAACCAGCACCAACCCAATGAGGGCCAGCGTGACGAAGATATGAAGGACGAGCAGAACGGTTGACATGCAGGCGGTTTATCCCGCCGGCACCGCCCGGGCAATGGCCAGGAAATCCTCGGCCACCAGCGAGGCACCGCCCACCAGCGCGCCATCCACATCCGGCAGCGCCAGAAGCCCCGCCGCATTGCCCGGTTTGACCGAACCGCCATAGAGCAACCTGGTGGCGCGCCCGCCATCGCCATGGGCCTGCACCACGGTGTTGCGGATCATCCCATGCATCGCAGCCACCTCCGCCTCGCTGGGGGTGCGGCCGGTGCCAATCGCCCAAACCGGCTCATAGGCCACAATGCCGCCGGCAGTGGCAAAGCCGGGCGGCAGGCTGTCCAGCAATTGCCGCGCCACCACCGCCTCGGCTTGGTCGGCATCGCGCTCCGCCTCGGTCTCACCCACGCAAACCACCGGCACCAGCCCCGCCGCCAGCGCCGCCTCACATTTGCGCCGCACCATGGCGCTGGTTTCGCCATGGTCGCTGCGCCGCTCGGAATGGCCGAGAATCACATGGCTGGCTCCCACATCGCGCAGCATGGCAGCCGCGATATCGCCGGTATGGGCGCCGGAGGCCGCATGGTGGCAATCCTGCCCACCCAACGCGATGGTACTGCCCAGCAGCGCCGCAGCCACAGGCTGGAAATGCAAAAATGGCGGGCAGACAAGCAATTCAGGCGTGGCCGACATGGCCGCGCTGCGCAGCGCCTCGGCCAGGCGCAGCGCGCTGGCCAGGGTTCCGTTCATCTTCCAGTTGCCGGCAATGAGCGGCCTTATCCCAGGTGTCATGGCAATCTCCCGTCGGCTCTGTCTTAGAGAACCGCTGACCGTTTCGATAGTTATGCAGGCGCATGCGCAGAGGATGTTTGGCAAGCGCGCGCCGCTCCGCTATCCCGCTGTGATGTTGACCTCCCTCCGCGCTTTGGCGAGCACCTGGTTTGCCAAGGTGCTTTTCCTTCTCCTGATCCTCTCCTTCGCCGCCTGGGGGATCGAGGATATGCTTCGCAACTTCGGCCGCGACACTGCGGTAGCGCGCGTCGATGGCAAACCCATCGAGCAGGATGAGGCGTCAGAGGCGCTGCGGCGCGAATTGCAACGCATCAACCGCGCCACCGAAGGCCGCTTCCAGCCCGATGCCCGGATTCGCGCCGCCCTCGCCCAGCAGGCGGTGGAAGCCCTGGTGACGGATCGTGTTCTGGCGCGCGAAATCACCCGCATGGGCGTGGTGGTGCCCGATGCCGCGGTGCGCGACTATATTTTCGCCATCCCGGGCTTTCAGGGCGCCGATGGCCGCTTCTCCCGCCTGATCTTCGACAATTTCCTGCTCAGCAACGACCTCAACGAGCCGCGATTCCTCAGCCTGCTGCGCACCGATCTCGCAAGGCAGCAATTGACCAATGCGGTGCGCGCCGGCGCGATGACCCCCGCCCTGCTGGCCGAGAGGCTGCTGGGCTGGCAGCTTGAAAACCGCAGCGTGACCCTCGTGGAATTGCGCATCGCCGATGCACCCGAGCCAGAACCGCCCTCCGCCGCCCAACTCGAACGTTTTCATGAGAACAATGCCGACCGCTTCTCGGCCCCTGAATTCCGCGAGGTCAACCTCGCCCTGATGAATGCCGCCCTGCTGGTGCCGCAAATGGAGGTGAGCGAGAGCGAGATCGAGGATAGCTACGCCGCCCATCGCAGCCGTTATGAAACCGCCGAGCGGCGGGGCTTGGAACAGGTGCTCGTGCCCAGCCAGGAGGTGGCCAGCGCCATAGCCGCCGCCTGGGCGGGTGGCGCCGATACCGCCGCCATCACCACCCAGGCCGAGGCCGCTTCCGGCCAGTTCAGCAATCTTGGCATGCTAGACCGCGCCGGATTGCCGCTGCCGACATTGACCGAGGCCGGCTTCGCTTTGGCCCTGGGTGGCGTCTCGGCGCCGGTGGGAACGCCCTTTGGCTGGCATGTGCTGCGCGCCGCCAGCATCGAAGCCGGGGCAACGCGGCCCATTGAGGCGGTGCGTGAAAAATTGCGGCTGGAAATCGCGGCCGAAAAAGCCGCCGATACCGCCTTCGAGCGCAGCGCCGCTATCCAGGATGCGCTGGCCAGCGGCGCCGCCCTGGCCGAGATTGCCGAGCGCCAGGGCATGCGCTTCCTCGCCATTCGCATCGATGCCCAGGGGCGCGATGGCGATGGCCGCGAGGTGGCCCTGCCCATACCTCCAGCCGCCCGCCCAGCCCTGCTGCGGGAGGTTTTCCAAACCGCCCAGGGTGCCGCCCCCCGGCTGAGCGAGGGCGAGTTCGGCTTTGCCGCGGTAGAATTGCGCGGCGTGACGCCCGCGGCGCTGCGGCCGCTGGAGAGCATCCGCGCCCAGGTGAGCGAGGCCTTCCTCGCCGATGCCCGCCGCCGCTTCCAGGAGCAGCGGGCCGCCGCCATCCTCGCCGCCACCCGCGCCGGCAAGCCGCTCGCCGAAGCGGTGGCCGAGGCCGGGGCACAGATCGAGGAGCTCGGCCCCTTCGGCCGCGAGGCCGGCGGCGGCAACCCCATCCCGCGCGAATTGCTGCCGCCGATCTTCGAATTGCGGCTGAATGAGGTGACCATGATCCCCGCCCCCCTGAGCTTCGCCGTGGTGCAATTGACCGCCATCAGCCGCCCCGGCCTGGAAGGTCAGGAGGCGGCGCTGACCACGCTGCGCAACGAAACCGCCACCGCCCTGGCCGGCGATCTGGAGGCGCAATTCGGCGCCGCGCTGCGCGCCCGCTCCGATGTGCGCTTCAACCTGCGCCTGATGAACGCGCTTTCCGCCGAATGAGCCCGAAACTCCTCTGGCGTGAGCGGGTGAGCGACCTGGAAACCCCGGTCGGCGCCTATCTGAAACTGGCGGAAGGCCGGCCGAACTCCTTCCTGCTGGAAAGCGTGGAGGGTGGTGCTGCACGCGGGCGCTATTCCGCCATCGGCATGGCGCCCGACCTGATCTGGCGCGCCCGCGGCGGCGTGGCCGAGGTGAACCGCCACGCCCTCGCCGCGCCGCATGCCTTCGAGCCTGATCCCCGCCCGGTGATGGAAAGCCTGGCCGCGCATATCGATGCCGTGCGCATGGCCCTGCCGCCTGGCCTGCCCAGCATCGCCGCCGGCCTCTTCGGCTATCTCGGCTACGACATGGTGCGGCATATGGAGCGCCTGCCGCAGACCAAGCCCGATGTGCTGGGCATTCCTGATGCGGTGATGATGCGCCCCACCATCATGGCGGTATTCGACCATGTGCGTGATGCGCTGATCCTGGCCACCCCGGTCTGGGATGGTGATGACGCGGCCGGCGAGGCCCGGCTGGATGAGGCGGAAGCGGCGCTGGAGCGCCCCCTGCCCCGCCCTGCCCCGGCGGCCAGCCTGCCCGCCCCGGGCGAGCCCGCCTCCAATTTCACCAAAGCCGGCTATATCGCCGCCGTGGAAAAGGCCAAGGATTATATCCGCGCCGGCGACGTGTTTCAGGTGGTGCCGAGCCAGCGGTTTTCGGTGCCCTTCGCCCTGCCATCCTTCGCGCTCTATCGCGCGCTGCGGCGGATCAACCCAGCACCCTATCTGTTCCATTTCGATTTCGGCGGCTTTGCCGCGGTGGGTGCGAGCCCGGAAATCCTGGTGCAGTTGAAGGAAGGCCGGGTCACCATCCGTCCCCTCGCCGGCACCCGCCCGCGCGGCGCCACGCCCGAGGAGGATAAGCGGCTGGAGGCTGAACTCCTGGCTGACCCGAAAGAGCGCGCCGAGCACCTCATGCTGCTCGATCTTGGCCGCAATGATGTGGGCCGTGTCGCGGCGCTGCGCAGCGTGCGCGTCACCCATTCCTTCCGGGTCGAGCGCTATTCGCATGTCATGCACATCGCCTCCGAGGTGCAGGGCACCTTGCGGGAGGGGCTCTCAGCGCTGGATGCGCTGGCCGGCGGCTTCCCTGCCGGCACGCTCACCGGTGCGCCAAAACTCCGCGCGATGGAAATCATCGAGGAGCTGGAGCCCTCGCGCCGTGGCATCTATTCCGGCGGCTTTGGCTATTTTGGCTGTGATGGCGGCATGGATACCTGCATCGGCCTGCGCACCGCGCTGGTGAAGGATGGTGTGCTCTATGCCCAGGCCGGCGCCGGCGTGGTGGCCGATAGCGACCCCGAGGCGGAATACGAGGAAACCCGGGCCAAGGCCCGCGCCCTGTTCCGCGCCGCCGAGGAAGCCGTGCGCTTCGCCGCCATCAGGCGGTGATGCGCCACGGCTCGGCGGGGATGCCTCCCCTGCACTTGGCGGCGCCATGCCCGGCAGCACCATGATGGCCGCCATCATGCCCTTATGCTCATGCTCCAAAATATGGCTGTGGACGGGGTAGAGCCCCTCCTGCTCGGCGGCAAAGAAGGGGATTTAGAGGGTGGTTGTGCCCTCCACCCGCGCGCCCGCCGCATGTGGCAGGGTGGCGGGCAGCGCTATGCGATAATCGGCGCGCGGCATGGCTTGCCCCTCAAGCCTGCCGCCGAGCGCGAAAAGCGAGAAATCGCCCAGGTCACAGGGCGGGGCATTGCGCTCGGCGGTATAGAGGCCATTGGTGTGTAGGTTCACAGCATTGCGGGCGTGGGCGGCCGCCTCGTCCTCGCTCTGTGCCAGCGCAGCCGAGACATCGATCAGCCCATTGCGCAGCGTGATCTCGGTGGCGGCACCGGGGTCCATGCGCAGCAGACAGGGCGCGTAGCGATCCTCCCC
The DNA here is from genome assembly GCF_040399605.1 of Rhodovarius sp. Lineage (NCBI taxonomy): Bacteria > Pseudomonadati > Pseudomonadota > Alphaproteobacteria > Acetobacterales > Roseomonadaceae > Rhodovarius > Rhodovarius sp. Next base: position 6,207 of record NZ_JBBARU010000087.1, read on the forward strand.
CTCCCCGCCCTCGCCATAACCGGCCAAGGGCATCGAATAGGGCCCCACATCAGGGCTATCGCTTTGCCGCAGCACCAGCCCATAGACGCGCCCGGCGCCGCAGCCCACAGCCGGCTGCGCGCTGGCCTGCAATGGCCTGGGCTCGCGCAGCTCCGCCGCGCCCAGGGCCTGGGCGGCCAGGCATCCGACAATCAAGGCGGTTCGCAGCAGCAGCAGCATCATCACCCCCATGCGTTGGGACGCAATTGGGGGCTGTTTCGCCAGAGTTTATATTAAGCCCGGCCGCCGCGCTCCACCTGGCTCTTGAACTCGCTGAACGACATGCCACCCGTCACCAGCCGCGCACCAAAGACGAAGCTCGGCGTTGCGCGGATCTGATAGCGGCTCTGCGCTGCAACCCGGGCCTCGAGAATGCCACGGCTCAGCGCCTCATCGGCGATGGTGCGGTCAAACTCCGCCCGGTTCATGCCCGCCAGCGCGGCCAGCCCGGCCAATTCCTCGATCTGCCGGCCTTGGGCGAAGGCCCAGCGATTCTGCGTCTGGAACAGGGTCGAGATGAAGGCCTCATAGCGCAGCGCCGGCAAGGCGCGGGCCACCATGGCGGCGCGCAGGCCGATATCATCGAGTGGGAAATCAATGAAGACCATGCGGATTCGCCCGGTCTCCACCAATTCACGCTTCACCTGCGGCCAGGTGCCGGTGTGGAAGGTGGCGCAATGGCTGCAGGTCAGCGAGAAGAATTCGCTCACCACCAGCGGGGCTTCGGCCGGGCCGACAGAACGCTCGGCAAGGCGCGGGTCAGGGCTGGTCTGCGCCAGGGCCACGGGGCTGGCCAGCAGCGAAAGGCCAAGGATGCGGCGGGTGACAGGCATGGAAATCTTCCTTCGCAAGGCCATCAGGGTGTCTTTCGATAGACGCCCTGGGCCAGCTTGGCCAGCGCCTCGCGCAATGGGCCCTCGGGCATGCCATCCAGTTTTTCCAGCAGGGACGCGGGCAGCACCACCGGGGTCATGGGTGGTTTGACCGGCGGCGGCGGCGCTGTCTTGGCCTGCACGAAGCGCAATTTCGTCACCGCCACCCGGCCCAGCCCGGCATTGATGCGCGCCATCACCTGCGGTGCGAGCATGGTCAGTTCCATGGCGACAGGCCCGGCACAGGCAATTGTGAGCGTGCCGCGCTCCAGCGCCCGTGGCGTGGTGCGTGCGGCCAGCCCCGGCCCCACGAGGTTTTCCCATTCCGCCATCACCTGCGCGCCACCAGGATGCAGCCGGCGCAGCACCGGGCGGGTGAGCGGCGCCATCAGGCTGCCCAATGGCCTCAGCGCCCCATAGCCCTTTCGGGCCTCTGCCGTGTATCCAGGCTTGGTGTCCGCCACGCATCCCCCCGCAGCCCTGCTGCTCGATTGGTACGCCCGCCAGAAAAGAACCCTGCCCTGGCGGCGCGAGGCTGATCCATACTGCATTTGGCTATCCGAGGTCATGCTGCAACAGACGACGGTGGCGGCGGTGGCGCCACGCTATGCCAGGTTCCTGGCGCGCTTCCCCGATGTCGCGGCGCTGGCGGCGGCACAATGGGAGGATGTGGCGGCGGAATGGGCAGGCCTCGGCTATTACGCCCGGGCGCGGAACCTGCATGCCGCCGCGCGGGCTGTGGCCGCCGCGGGCGGTTTCCCGCGCCATGCCGAGGGGCTGCGGGCGCTGCCCGGCATTGGCGCCTATACCGCAGCCGCCATCGCCGCCATTGCCTATGGCGAGCCCCTGGTGCCGGCGGACGGCAATGTGGAGCGCGTGGCTGCGCGGCTCTTCGCCCTCACCGAGCCGCTGCCCGGCGCCAAGGCAGAACTGGCCCGGCTGGCACAGGGTTTCATGGCGCAGCCTGCCGCCGCCGCCGCCCCGGGTGATTTCGCCCAGGCGCTATTCGACCTCGGGGCCACCATCTGCACCCCGAAAAACCCAACCTGCGCCCTCTGCCCCTGGATGGCAGGCTGCGCCGCGCGCCAGCAGGGCATTGCCGCCGAATTGCCGCGCAAGGCGCCCAAGCGGGCGCGCGGACTGCTGCACGGCACCCATTTCCTGCTGCGCGACGCCATGGGCCGGGTGGGCGTGCGCAGCCGCCCAGCCAGCGGATTGTTCGGCGGCATGCTGGAACTGCCCGGCACGCCCTGGCGCGACAGCCCCTGGCCCGAGGCCGAGGCCATGGCCCATGCCCCCCTCGCCGGCGTGAATTGGCGAAGGGTGGAGGGCGAGGCCCGCCACCAACTCACCCATCGTGACCTTGTGCTGCAGCTTTATGCCGGACAGGTGCGGGTGCTGCCGGAGCACCTCGCCCCGCTTAGCGCCGAGCGCGACCTGCCCAGCGCCATGCGCAAGCTGCTGAGGTTGGGCGGGTGAGCCATGCGCCGGCATCATGGGCGACACCGGGCCGGCTGTGGCATGAGGGAGTGATGGGCTTTTCCCCCAAACCAAAACGCCCGGCCGGCAAGCCGCCCAGCGAGGGCCGGCTGCGCGAGGCTGCGATCGCGCATCTGGCGAAATTCGCCTCGACAGAGGCGGGGCTTGCGCGCGTGCTGGCCAATCGCGTCCGCCGCTGGGCCCGCGCGGCCGAGGCGGAGGGCCAGGACACCGAGGCCGGACTGCACGAGGGCTTGGCCGCCGCCCGCCGCGTCGCCGCCGCCATGGTCGCCGCCGGTGCAGTGGATGATGCCGGCTTCGCCGCCGCCAGGGCGCGACGGCTGGCGCGCTCTGGCCGCTCGCGCCGCGCCATGGCCGCCCATCTCGCCGCCAAGGGGATTGATCCCGAATACGCCCAGGCGGCCATCGCCCAAGCCCCGGCCGAGGCAGATGCCGCGCTGGCGCTGTGCCGCAAGCGCCGCATCGGCCCCTTCACCCGCGAGGCGGCAGACCCCACGCTGCGGCTGAAATGGCTGGGCGTGCTGGCCCGCGCCGGTTTTTCCCGCGAGGTGGCCGAGGCCGCGCTGCAGGCCGACCCCGGCGAGGCTGAATCCCGCCTGATCGCGCTCAAGCAATGAGCGCCTCCTCACCCGTCACCTTCACCTGGGGCGGCTTCTATGAAGGGTTTCGGCTGGTGCTGCCCCTGCTGCCCAGCTTCGCGCCCTTTGGCATGGTGGTGGGGGTGCTCTCGGCCGGTGAGGGGCTGTCGCTGCTGGAGGCGGGGGTGATGAGCGCCATGGTCTTCGCCGGCACCTCGCAGCTGGTGGCGCTGGGCGCCTGGGGCTCGCCCGTGCCGGTGCTGGCGGTGACGCTGGCGGTCTTCGTGATCAATATGCGGATGGCACCGATGTCCGCCGCCCTCGCCCCCTGGTTCAACGGGCTGCAGGGCTGGCGGCTCTGGGCCAGCCTCTTCACCGTGACGGATCATTCCTTCGCCCTCTCGGTCAATGAAATGCGCCGCGGCAAGCGCGATGCGGCGCTGCTGCTGGGGCTTGGGGTGCCCAGTTGGCTGTCCTGGGTCGCCATGGTCTGCCTGGGGCATGTTTTGGCGGGGGTGGTGACGCTGCGGCCGGGCCATCCGCTGCTCTTTGCCGGCCTCGCGACGATGTGCGCGCTGCTGGTCACGTTATGGCGCGGGCGGGGCGATATGCTGCCCTGGGGGGTGGCGGGCGCGGTGGGGCTGACGGTGCAGGCGATGGGGCTGGGCCAACCCTGGCCGGTGCTGGCGGGCGCGCTGATCGGCAGTGCCGCCGGCGCCTGGCGCGACCGCTCCCGCGCATGAACCTGCGCCCCGATGTCCTGCTCGCCATCTTCTGCATGGCGCTGGCCACCTATGCCGCCCGCGCTGGCGGCTATGCCGTGCTGCGCCTGTGGCGGCCGCCGCGCTTTGTCGAGGCGATGCTGACCCATATGCCAGGCTGCATTTTTGTCAGTTTCATCCTGCCCTCGGTGGCGGCTGGCGGCCCATGGCATGTGCTGGCTGCCGGCGTGGCGGTGGTGATGATGGTCTTCACCCGGATGCTCACCGCCTCACTTCTGGCCGGGGTGGGAGCGCTTTGGTTCATACTTGGTTGACGGCGGACTCCTCAAGGATTCATGGTGCTTTGGCGAATCGGAGCATGGGCCTTGGGCGTGGAGCTGGAATTGCCGCTGGATGCGGTGCTGGAGGGCGATTGCGTGGCAGCGCTGCGGCGCCTGCCGCCCGCCTCAGTCCATGCCATCTTCGCCGACCCGCCCTATAATCTGCAATTGAAGGGTGACCTGCACCGGCCGGACCATTCTTTGGTCGATGCGGTGGATGATGCATGGGACCAATTCGCCGATTTCGCCGCCTATGACGCCTTCACCCGGGAATGGCTGAGCGAATGCCGCCGGGTGCTGCGGCGCGATGGCACGATCTGGGTGATGGGGGCCTATCACAATGTCTTTCGCCTGGGCGTGGCGTTGCAGGATCTGGGCTTTTGGGTGCTGAACGACGTGGTCTGGCGCAAGGCCAACCCGATGCCGAATTTCCGCGGCCGCCGCTTCACCAATGCGCATGAAACCCTGATCTGGGCAGCGCGCGGCCCCGAGAGCAAGCACCGCTTCAACTACCAGCAGATGAAGGCGCTGAACGATGATGTGCAAATGCGCAGCGACTGGTTCATCCCGCTCTGCACCGGCCATGAGCGACTGCGCGATGCCGAAGGGCGCAAGCTGCACCCCACCCAAAAACCCGAAGCGCTGCTGCACCGGGTGATTTTGGCCTGCACCGCGCCGGGCGAGGTCATCCTGGATCCTTTCTTGGGCAGCGGCACCACAGCCGCGGTGGCCCGCCGCCTGGGCCGGCATTTCATCGGCATCGAGCGCGACCCCAGCTATGCCGAGGCGGCGCGGGCGCGCATCGCCACCATTGAACCATTGAGCGAAAGTGCCGCCCTGGTGGCGCCGACCAAGCGCGAACAACCCCGCCTGCCCTTCGGCTCGCTGGTCGCCAATGCCACGATCCCGCCCGGCAGCGTCCTGACCGACCGGCAGCGCCGGTGGCGAGCAATTGTTGGCGCCGATGGCTCGCTTAGCTGCGGCCGCGTGCAGGGCAGCATCCATGCCGTGGGGGCGGCCGTGCAGGAGGCGCCCTCCTGCAATGGCTGGGTGTTCTGGCATGTCGAACAAAAGGATGGCGGACTGCGGCTGCTCGACCTGTATCGGGCCGAGGCACTGGCAGCGTCATGAGCGCAAGCCTGTGGCTGATCGCCGGGCCGGAGGAGGGCGGCAAGACCAGTTATGCACGGCGCTGACAGCATCATGAAGCATCACGGCCAAAGGGGGCGCCAGCCATGAGCGGCTTGCGGATGGAACACCAATGGCGGCCCGGCGCGGTGGGCGATATCGCCGCCCTGCATGGCCGGCATTATGCCCAGAGCCATGGCATGGGCGTGGGCTTTGAGGGCCGGGTTGCGGGCGCGCTCGGCGCTTTCCTGGAGAGTATGGACGCGCGCAGCCTCTTCCGCTGCGTGGTGAATGATGAGGGCCAGGTGGTGGGCAGCATCGTCATCGATGGCAGCCAGACGCCGCTCGCCCAGCTTCGCTGGTTCATCCTCGCCCCATCCCTGCGCGGCCAGGGCTGGGGAAGGCGGCTGATTGAGGCCGCCATGGCGCATGCCCAGCGTTTCCCCGGTGCCTATCTCTACACGATGGATGGGCTGGATGCTGCGATCCATCTCTACCGCGCCTTTGGCTTCAGCGAGACCGCGCGGGTGGCCGATGCGCAGTGGAACACGCCCATCACCAATATCCGGATGGAATGGCATCGGCCTTAAGCGGCCAATCACCTACCGAAAAAATAGCCCCGCGGCACCACAAAGGTCAGGTTGAGGCCAAATTCCCATACCGCCCGCTGCGGCCCGCCGGGCAGCGCGTAATGGGTGATGAGGCCACCAATCTGCACCGCACGGTCATCGCTGAAGGTGAGGACACGGCTCAGGGTCAGGGAAACAGGCACGGTCCAGCGTGAGCGCCCGCTCCCCTCCCAGTCGTAATCAGCCTCGCCATTCACGCCAGCGCTCCAGCCATCGCCCAGGCCAACCGAGATTTGGCTGCGCAATGCCGTCAAGGTGGTGCGGGTTTGGCCGGTGGGGCCGCCCAGGGTCCATCCTTGGGTGAGTTTCAAACTGGCCGAGATCACGTCATCCTGATAGCCAACGGCAAGGACAGGCCTTGCGGCCCAATTGCGAGCCCCCAGCCCCGCACGGGTGGCCGAGGGAAACTGGGTGACCACACCCGCACCAACAAACACATTGTCGCGCGGCGGAGCCACCAGAACAGCAGCGATATTTGCGTCACCCAAGCCCCAATATTCGCGGGAATTCTGCATGATGGTCGTCGGCAATACGGTGTTGGTGACGATTGCCCAGGCGGATTCAACATCCATAGCGAACACCATCGCCGTTCTGTGTCTCGCTCCCGCC